>CAZMBV010000141.1:0-6476 GCA_964564335.1 uncultured archaeon | reverse complement strand
CTGGTACGTGGAAGATGGGTGAGAAGGATCCTGATACAAATAGGAGAGAGGGGTTATTCTTCAGAGTAGATAATTATTTTGATGAGAAAGAGTATAATCATTATTGGAGGACAAGAGGGGGGGAGAGATTTCCGGCACCAATCAGTTTCTTCCACAGAACACTAGCCACCTATCTGAATAGTCTGGTGATGAATGGCTTCAATCTTGTAGACTTTAGAGAGCCTCTTCCTATTAATGATGACCCATTCTTTGCTAGAGAACGACGAATACCATTCTTTGCAGTATTCAAAGCGAGAAAAATCTAGGAATTTACTATGCCAAAACGTTTTTTCGACCAAAATGTGATATTGCACTAGTGATTCTAGAATGAGTGATGAATCTAGATTATTTCCAGTCAATCTTGTATGGATTGGTGGAAAGAGCGGAAGTCTTTCTGTTGAAGGCAAACCTGTAATCAAGTCCGGAAGCCCAACGGGTAATCCAGAAGAAGTACATTATCACACCCCAGAGGATCTCTTCGTAGCATCAGCCACAATTTGCTATATGGATGGATTTCTGAATTTTCTGGAAAAAATGCATATCAACTCAAACTCGTTTGAGTGTAATGCCGTAGGTGTTTTAGAAAAAGTCGGTCGCAGTTTTGAAATCACTAAGATTGAGATGAAAGCCAAGGTAGTAATTGAATCAGAAGATCTACGTAGTAAGATAGGCCGTGCATTGGAACTGGCTGCTAAGTATTGTTTCGTTGGAAATAGTATGAAATGTCCCATTTCCCATGAAACTGAAGTTGTTGTAGAATAAGACTATCAAACCCAAATCCTTTTCCTTTGGATAAATCCAGACTTGATAAGGTGATAGTGATGAGTGACGAATCACATGAATATCAAGTTAAATTGGATTGGACACACGGCCGTGTCGGAAACCTTACTGTTAAAGGAAAGCCAACAATTCAGGTTTCAACACCACCAGAATTTGACGGCCCTAAGGGGATAATCTCTCCAGAGGACCTCTTTGTCGCCGCTGCAACCTCATGTTTCATGACAACCTTTGTTACCTTCACTAAGAAGATGCGGATTGAATTCAAATCATTCTCATGCGATGGATATGGAACACTTGAGAGAGTAGAGAAAGGATTCCAGTTCACTAAAATACTTCTAAAAGCAAAAGTTACAGTTGAGTCTGAAGACTTGGTTCTAAATGCTGAGAGAGCAATGGAACTAGCTGGAAAGTACTGCCTTGTATCAAACAGCATGAAATGTCCTACCGAGCATGAGAACAAAGTAGTTGTAGGATAAAATGGATTTGGGCTGAAAAATACAGCCCAATCATTCCGGTTCTACTGCAGGTGGAAGTATATAGATAGACCCTTCGGATTCAGGCAACTTCACTTCCACGAATTTGTCATCTTTTGGTTCACCAAAGCTGATTCTCTCCACACCATGCATCGCTTGCAAGTCCTTCATCCAAGGTTGAAGATTCTCTGAAATGAATGCCTCAGGGAGACCTTGTCTTAAAGAGAGACCAGTTTCGCGTTTGAATTTCCAAAATGCAGAGTTTGTCTGGACTAGGAGTTCAGTATGCTCTGTGAGTGATGATTTCCATTCTTTGTTTACTGTTGGATATTCTTGGCGATGAATGCCCTTCTCATCATAGAGTTCACGATAGATCTTATCAGTGATATAGGGAGTTATTGGAGCCAGTGCGCGGGTTATGGTATTCAAAACTTCGTGTAGAGTAAACCAAGCTGATTCTTGTTCATCTTTAGAGAATTTCTCATCTGTATTGAAAGCTCGACCTTTAATCATCTCTAATACATGATCGGCAAACAGATTCCAGGTAAATCCACGAATCTCAATTGCAGGTTTATGGAAATCAAGCATATCACAATCAGGTACGATTCTCTCTACCATTTTGTTGACTTCTGCTAGAATCCATTGGTCTACGAGAGTAAGCTTCTCGAACTTGAGTCCATTAGGAATTGGAAACATGGAAACGAATCTCCCAACATTCCAGAGCTTTGTCATGAACTTTGACACACCAGCAAGCCGATCCTCTGAGAAGCGAACATCACTTCCAAGTCCAGCCTCAAGTGCTCCAAACATGCGCATTGCGTCAGCGCCATATTTCTCAACAAAGGGCATAGGCGGAGGAGAGTTCCCCTTGGATTTACTCATTGCTTCTCCATTCTCATCTACCACATGACCGGATACCCATATTTCATTGAAAGCAGGCTTTCCAGTCAATTGCAATGTTCTTAGAAGAGAGTAGTAGAGCCAAGTTCGTACGATATCCTTTCCTTGGGGCCGTAATATATTTCCAAAAGCCTTCTTGAAGAGCTTATCGTCACGCAGATAACCTACAGCCTGTAGAGCACTAGTTGACGAGTCCATCCAAGTATCGAATGTTCGTTCTTCACCTGTGAATCCCTCTTCTTTGCCACACTTAGGACATTTTGTAAATGGTGGGTCTTCTCGCCAAGGTTGGTAATATTTCGGTTCTCCGTCTAACTCTGGAACACTTGCCTCTCCACATGAATTACAATACCAGATAGGAATCTCTGTACCATAATAGCGGCGTCTACTCACAGGCCAATCCACTGACACTCTATTGAGCCAATCAATGAGAATCTGTCTATGAAATGATGGATAGAATGTAGTTTCATTCGCAATTTTAAGAAGCTCATCTATGAATTGCACTTGTTTCACATAATATTCATCCATTGCAATGAATTCAATGGGAGTTCCACTACGCCAACATAATGGTACTCGCTGTATGGATTGTTCCTGCTTATCAAGCAGATTTCGTTTCTTCAGTTCTTCAAGAACCGCTTTGCGAGCGTCACCTATCTTCATTCCTGAGTATTCACCAGCAGCCTCGTTCATTGTCCCATCAGGTGATACTGCAGGAATTGGAGCCAAGGCATGGTCTCGGAAAGCCATCACATCGTTCTGGTCACCATAGCTACAAACCATGAGAGCACCAGTACCAAATTCCATTTGAGCAGACGGGCTAGCAATTATTGGGACTTCAAGATCAAATATTGGGACCTTTGCAGTCTTACCATGATATGTAGTATAGCGTTCGTCATCAGGATGAACAAAGACAGCACCACAAGCACAAAGGAGCTCTGGACGTGTGGTAGCAATTTTGATAGGATTAAGGCCCTCCACTTCAAAGTGTAGGTAGTTGAGTGTTGTCGGACGCTCCGAGTATTCAACTTCAGCATCAGCAATAGTTGTGCCACAATCAAAGCACCAATTATTTGGTCTAGCATCTGGATATACTAATCCCTTGTTCCAAATATCAATGAAAGTAGCCTGTGTCACCGCACGGAATCTTGGACTATCAGTACGATAGCTTCCCTTATCTTCATAGGTATTGAAGGCGATTCCAAGTCTCTTGAAAGCATCAATCACTATCTTTTCATCTTCATTGAGACGGTTCTTACATAATTCAAGAAACTCTGCTCGCGGGGTCGCGCGCATACTAATCTTGAGATCTTTCTCTACTCTTACTTCTACTGGGAGACCATTACGATCAATCCCCAAAGGAAAATTGACCTCAAATCCACGCATACGTTTGTAACGTGCAATAGTATCAATCTGGGTGTAATGAGTGACCTGACCTACATGCATAGGTCCAGACATGTATGGAGGTGGAGTATCTACAGTATAGATTTTCTTTCCTGAATCCATATTGAATTTGTAGGTGTCCTCGTTAGCCCATGTTTCAAGTAGTTCTGCCTCTGCAGGAGGCTTCCAACGTTTCGATGTAATTTTTGGTTTCGACAAAAGGATCAGTCTCCTTGATGTCAGCAAGGGTCGGCACTCACTCGCCGCTTAGGCTCGCTGACAGCATATAGCCTAAAAGGGCTTTGGTTAGATTGCATTAACTACTGGTCAACTATTCTTGATATTTGAGATTCAAATCACGAAACCAAAGAGTTAATTCAATATTGTTAAGAGTAATTTAATTATGAAGTACAAAAAACTAGGAAATACAGGATTGAAGGTTTCAGAGTACATTCTTGGAACTATGAATATGGGATGGATTGTAAGCGAAGAAAATAGTCACAAACTTTTGGATGCGGCCCTCGAAGCAGGACTGAACACAATTGATACAGCAGATATCTACAGTAAATGGGCAGATGAATCATATCCCGGACGATCTGAAGAAATCATTGGTGGGTGGCTAACAGATCGTGGTGTCAGGGATGATATTGTCTTAGCTACCAAGGTAAGAGGAACTATGAGCGAACGACCAAATGATGGAGGCCTCTCCCGAAAACATATCATGAATGCCGTTGAAAAGAGCCTTGAAAGACTAAATACTGAATGGCTAGATATCTATTGGAGTCACTCGCCTGATCAGGAGACACCACAAGAAGAAACTCTTCGTGCCTATACAAATTTGATAGAAAATGGTTCTGTTCACTATATCGGAGCCTCAAATCATACTGCTGCAGAAGTTATGGAATCCCTCTGGATAAGTGACAAGAATGGACTTGCAAGATACGAAGCACTTCAACCCCCGTATAGTCTTGCAAGGCGTCGTGATTATGAGAAGCACCTTCTACCAGTAATTGAAAAGTACAAACTTGGAGTGACAAGTTATAGCCCACTCGGGGGAGGATTCTTGACGGGAAAATACTCGAAGGATAGCCTACCAGATTCAAAGAGAGCTGAAACAACAAGGACCCGTTATTTCAAGGACAGGAATTTCTTAATTGTAGATACTCTAAAGGAGATGGCTATCGCCCATGATGCAAGTGTCGCTCAGATTGCTCTTGCGTGGATCCTCACTCAAAAAACTATAACCGCTCCAATAATCGGTGTAAATTCTCCTGAACAACTTCAAGAGAATATTGGTGCTCTAGAGCTAAAACTTAGTGATGATGATATCACGCGATTGAATGAAGTGTCAGACTGGACAGAAATGGACCAATTGGCGCGATAGAACGTTGACAGTTGTCATTTAAGATTCGAAATTTCGGCAAACTGGTCCATTCAAGAAAGCTTCTTTAATAACGAGATGGACCAGAACATGCTAAGCGTCTAAGAGGACTCTATATGAGAGCAGTATTAAAGATTGGAGGATCTCTCCTCTACGATAAAGATGGTAAGATACTTGTCGACAGGGTGAGAGATTATGCTACTGCTATCAAGTCCCTAGTAAAGAGTGGACATTCACTAGTTGTCGTTGTAGGTGGTGGAATACCTGCTAGAGTATTCATTTCTGCTGCTAGAGAATTAGGAGCAAGTGAAGCACAATGTGACTGGTTAGGAATTAAACTTGCAAGAAACAATGCAGAACTATTGTGTGCAGCTCTTGGTGACATTGCTTATCCAAAAATTGTAGAAACTCTAGATGAATTAGAGGTTGCTGTAAGAATTGGGAAAGTAGTGTTGATGGGAGGTTTAGTACCAGGACAATCTACGAATGCTGTAGCTGCTGTTGCCGCGGAATCAGTAAAAGCAGAGATGCTATTCAACGCAACCAACGTCGATGGCGTTTATGATCATGATCCTAAAGAACCAGGAGCAACACGATATGATACAATAACGATCATTGAATTGAAGGAAGTACTTTCAGACGGTGGTACTAAAGCTGGAGAGTACAAACTCTTTGATCCTGTTGCTATCAGAGTAGTAGAACGCTCAAAAATACCAACGATCATTTTCGATGGAAGTAATCCGGAAAATCTAACTAAGGTATTTAGTGACTTTAAAATTGGCACTTTAATTATTCATGATGAATGAGGTGAAACCAAATTGAAGAAATTACTTGAGAAAGTATTTGCATCCCGTGCTCAGACCCGTGTAGTTCAACATTTTCTGGACCGTCCAAAAGACTTCTTCAATCTGAGTAGAGTTGCAAAAGAAACAGGATTAGCTCATTCAACGATACATCGTGTAATGCAACCTCTTGTGGACATGGGTATTGTAAAAGAGATAAAGGTGGGACAACAGATTCGTCTTTTCATTCTGGAAACGGAAGACCCGAAATCTAAGATAATTGCAGAGTTTTACGAAAGTATGAAACCTCATCTTGAAAATCCATAAATTATGGTTCCAAATTTCCTGAAACCCTTAATTTATATTTCAATAATCTAAGGTATATAACGAGGCGAGATAAACGCAAATAGTCAATGGATTTTTTGAAGTGGCTGCAGCTGCCATCGAGGTCACTTTCTTCTTCTTCGTGGCATTTACACTATGGCGCTTCATGTCGAGAAGCGAATATCACCACTAATTATGGTGGTATCTCTTTTTTTTTTTCAGATCCAGTCTTTGTGAAAAAATCAGTATATTGTCGGTCACTGAAACAATCAGATAGAATCATGTAGGATGATTTGAAAGTAAAAGTGTAGATTGTTCCAAAAGTGCTAAATAGTAACTGACATCATCTGAGGACTGATTAGCCGAGATAGCCAAGCCCGGTCAACGGCGGTGGACTCAAGATCTGTCAGTTTGCCT
>CAZMBV010000140.1:0-6496 GCA_964564335.1 uncultured archaeon | reverse complement strand
AATGCCAAGAACTCATGAGGGACCGAGCACTCTCTGATGGTGCCGAGTTCAGATACGAGTCATTCGTAAAGTCAGTTATCAAAGAGGGCAATTCCGTTGTCGGAGTCAAGTACAATCAAGATGATGAAGCACGCGCAAATCTAACGGTTGGCGCTGACGGTTCATTCAGCAGGGTTTCGGAAACCGCAGGCTTTACTCATCCAAAATGGCTTCTTTCGTATGGCTATAGATACAAACTTACTAACTGCAAGGGAATCGATCCCGGCACAGCGTATTTTTACGTCGGTAAAGACGTGGGCCTCGGTTACCTGTGGCTTTACCCTCGTTCAGAAACGGAGATCAACCTGGGCATAGGTAGAGTTCCTTCATCAAAGGCAAATTGGGACAAGCTACCACCGATGCAGGATGTTCTCAAGAAGTACATGAATACCCATCCCGAAACTCAGAACGCAAAGATAGACTCGGTCAACGGTGGCGTCGTTCCCTGCGCTGGAATTATACCAAGGTTTACCGATACAGGCGTCGCTCTATGCGGAAATTCAGCAGGACAGGTTTCTTCAATTGTAGGCGGCGGGGTAACCACATGTTTTCATGCAGGCCAGGTACTAGCAAAGCATGCTAAGCGAATGGTTGATTCTGGTGATTTCTCAAAGAAGAGTGTCGAGCTCTATGAAAAGGACTACAGAAAGAGCAAACTCGCATCCAACATAACTAACACCGGTAAGGGTATGTGGGCAGTTTCCAAGTTCGCCATGCACAATGATCCAATCGCTGCAGCAGAGATTGTACTTGGAGGTAAACTAGACGCCCAGATTCTCAATGAGTTGATTCAGGGGCACGCGGGGATCAGCACATACATGACTCTCATTTCTGAATTTCTCCCGATGGTCATGAAGTTAGGCATTGGCTACATGAAAAGCATTGCAGTGAGTGGTCTATAATTTAGGCAGCCTATTTACCTTTAGATTCAAGCCAAAGACGTCACTGTAGCTGAACGCAACTATTACTACTGAGTTCGCACGTCAAAGGTGTCATTATTTTAGCTGACTAGGATGCCACATATGGTTATATGAATAAGCTTAATCAATACTTCATTAATTATGTATTTTACTAATTTGGGTGATCTGCGTGAAGCAAAGAGCAGTATTTCATCCGATTAATATTCTACTGACATTTATGTTCTTCCCTTTTATCTTGTTCTTTGCATATAGCTTGACTCAATCCTTCACCTATGAGGTCATGCTAAAAGATACTTTCATATCATGGTTGGCATTGATTATTGTGATGCTAGCTGGAATTTCAGCAGTTGTAGCATCTCACTCACTTATCTTTTTCATGCAAGAAGGAAAGAACCGCGACTTGATATTTTCAATATGCTCGATTGATGTGTTCATACTCTCATTCCTATATTTCATATCTCATGAGGTGAACGCATTGGCATTGCCATTTGCTCCCTCCAAAGAAAAAAACGTCGAGATACTAGTAATTGTCGCATTTGTTATTGGTCTGAGCGTTGTTTTCCAATCCCTTTATGGGAGCAAAGATAGCAGCAGAATAGGGAAAGGGCTTTCTGCAGTCATAGGATTCATCATTATTCCGATAATTGCAATCCTTTCTATTCTTTCACCGCTACCGATGTTTATACTCAGTTCATCTTCAGGCGAGTTGACAGTAACAGGCCTTTTGATAATGGTCCTCTTTTTAATTTTCATGGTCATAGGAATTGTGAAGAATAGCAAGAAATGGATTAAGACAAAACACCATTTTGCGCTTGCACAAATATACGCAAGTATTCTATGGATATTTTCCATTATCTATTTTGGAAGTCAAACCTTGAGTTTCGAAATCAGTGAGCTATTTGGGTTAGGATCAATACTTGCTGGTTTTTCTTTTCTAGCAGTATCAATGGTTGCAGTAGCAATAGTCGAACCACACAGGTCATTAAAAGCACTTGTCACTGAAAAAACAAACGAGCTACAACACTCAGTTCTTGAGAGCGAGTATTATCTCAATATGTGGAGCCATGAAGTAGGCAATATGCTACAGGGTATTGTCGGAGTACTAGATTTGTTAACTCTCGAAATAGGTACTAGCTCAAATGATGAACTTCTAAGTGATTCTTATGAGGTTATCCGCAGATTAGCTATATCAACAACGCAAGTTAGAATGCTTGTGGGAATGAAGGCATCAACAGAAGAAACATACTATCCAGTTGATATTTACAAATGTATTATCGATGTTGTAAATGAGGTTCGGCAAATTCCTGGTTTTTACGAAATCGATATACGGATCAATTTTGATACCAATGTGATGTGGGTAATGGCTAATGAGTTTCTGAGCATGGCTATTTTCAATCTAATTGCATTTATTATTAGAAGAGATTCTAAACTTACAAACCCGCTCTCAATCGACATTGCAAAGAACGAATCGCAGGTTGAACTGCAGTTCACTCGCGAGGGCTTTTCTTTACCCGAAGAGGTCAGAGATTCGCTATTTGGCTCACTTCAGCCAAAGACAACAGTCATGGGACTTGACTTGTTTTCCGCAAAAATGGTAACCGAGCAATTTAATGGAATGTTGACCTATGAAACAACTGATGTCAATATGAATCGGTTTGTTCTGAATGTACCAATGACCAAATTGATTTCGTAGTAAGATAGCCGGATTTCAATATTGATAAAAATAAAAAAAGTGAGAGAGAAAAGAAGGAGAAGCAGGGGACACCCCCCCGCGCCCACCTGCTTCGTTTTGCCCGACTGACGCCGGTTTGCCCTGTACCATGCCTCTTGTGAATGGAAAGCCATCCACCCGGAGTTTGGCAGCATCAGCTGCTGATAATATCTATACTTAGGTGGATATATATATCGTGTGGTTGTGTACAGTCATAAAGTTAGTAAAGGAATAAATTTGAGTATTACTCAACAACGACTAGAGGTGTGTGTAAATTCCAATAAAAAAGAAACTTGCAAGAGACCTAGAGCTACTCGGATTCACTACCGGAGGCAAAGATTCCCGTTTGATAAGTACACTGGAAGTTATTCTCAAACTTCAGAAAGATCCCCCAATTCCGTTAGAATTTTCAGATATCTACAACCAGCTCCTGAAAGAAGATCCCAACACGAACCTAACAAAGGCGTGGGTTCATAGAGTACTGAAGATGCTCACAGATGCGAAGCTTGTCAGACTAGATAATCCAGCCACCCGTCGGAAGAAGTACATAGCTGATGTTAATACGCTGATGGCAGGTTTGGAAGAGTTAAAGGGTAAGAAGATTGATGAGCTTGAAGTCAAGGCCAAAGCAATCCAAACTGAAATAGCAGAAGTATCTGGTCTGGACTGCGGTTACCTCTCAAAGGAATTTGTTAAAGGAATCACAGGAAGAACAGAAGAAGTCAGTTCACGAATTGTTCGTGGCGTTGAGGAGCTTCATAGGGTCTTGCGGTTTAATATGCTTGAGAAAGCAGGAGAAGGAGACGTCATTCGTGCAACATTACTCTGGGCAGGACCGTTCATTGATGAAACATCTAGAACAAGAGTAAGGAGGTTCTTTGATGCAGCAGAGAAAGGAGCGGAAATAAGATATCTAATTTCGACCGATGTATTTCAGTTAGAAAATGATACCGGAGGTCGGCAAGGTCTTCAAAGCCTAGTGGGGATGATGAATGAGTTACTTGACCTGAGAGCACGAGGTAAGAAGTTTGATGGAAGATTGTATATAGGACCTAAAACATACAATCAGGTCAGCATCAATACCGAGAGTATGGCACTTATCATTGCTGAGAATCCAGTTACTGCAACATGGGTAACCAGAGAGTTTAACCCGGATCTTATTGATAACGCAGTGGAAACGTTCGACAAAGACTGGGAGAGATCAAAGTCGATTCTGAACCTTACTCCTGATGATTTCAAATCTTTTGGTGCTAAACCCGAAGGAATAATTAGAAAAGTTTTATCTGTAGAAGAGGGTAAAAAATAATGGGGAGTCGGATTAAGGAGCATGATTGAAGAACAATACAAAGAGGTCTTCGAGATCCTAAATTTTGAAATGACTAGGAAAGACATTGTCATTCTCGGGGCGATATTGAAGAGCCAAAATGACCCTACATCATTCGTTGATTTTGAGGATATTAGAACCCAACTAGCAATTAAAGAAGGAGGGAAAAAAGGAAAAGATTCTCTTATCTATCGAAGTTTGTCGGGATTGGAGAGAACAGGTTTCATTAGGGTGGATAGAAGTAAGCACAAACATGGATACAATTCAGATGTTGGCCTCATACACGAGGTTTTTCGTAGAGAATTAAACAAGAAAACATCTGAGATTGAAGAGGAACTCAATGAAATCGATTCAGAAATTGAATATATCTCCAACATGGACTTGGAAAATCTTGCATCAGATATGATTTTACTTGTTGCTGGTAAGCAAAAGATTGAGAAACCTATATTCGCAGAAGGATGGGAAAATGTTCTCCAACTGATAGATGACAAGGTCTACAGTCATGTCAAGAAAGGAGACCTTGTTAGATTTTCTCTGGAATGGTTGAGTCGACCGGATATGATCACTCCACTTAGATTAGATAGATTAGAAAAATTGATGGGAAATGGAGTCGTTTTCCAAGGTCTTGAGCATAATAAGGTTACAAAAAAGCAGCGAGAGATATTCAAGAAATTCACACTAGGTTATCGAGCACTGGGATATGAGCCAGGATTAAGGATTTGCGAACGAAAGGATTCGACCTATCAATTTGTTGGGCGAAATGATGATGGTATTGTGTTAATCGTTTCTGAGAATCCTATGTCTGCAACGTGGATACCAAGAAGTGCAAATCCAGACTTGGTTGATAATGCAATAGAAAGATTTGATGTAGATTACAAGAACGGAGTGGATATCGTTGATATAGGGGGAAAGTGAAGGTGGCAGACACTGGAGATTCAAGTGATTTCAGTCGATTAGGAATCGATGTAGATTCCAGTCAAATGATGGTAATGAAAGCTGTTATGGTAGCTGCAGAGGGGCCTTCAAAATTTGTCACATACAAAGATATTGATGAGAGTCTTCAGAAATTGGAGAAGAAAAAATATTCCAAAGCTTATGTCTATCGACATTTAGCAGATATGAAAGATGAGGGGTATTTGGTAGTTGATCCCGTGCAGACGCCAAGAAGGTATGCAATATCAGAATCAGGGATTGTCAAATCATTTGAAAAGAAACAGAAAAAAGCAATTTCAGAATGCATAGCGAAAAAACAAGAATTTGCAGCCAAATTGAATCTACTGAAGTCGGTTAGTTCTGAGAGTATTGCTTTTGTACTATACAATCAATTAATGGGATTGGCATCAACAGAAGGATCAATTATTATTGAAGGCATTGAAAATGTTCGCAGTACAGTGATCAGGGAATTTGGAGAATCTGCAAAATCTGGAGATACAATTCGAGTAATGGCACCAGCAAGTATCCTTCATAAAGGACTTGAAAAATCAGGTATGGCTGAAATGAGTCTCATAACAAGAGCTGTTGATGGGGTAAAGATAGTTGGTTTGCTAATGCCGGTAGAAGGAAATATAGCATTTACGAAAGAACTGATTTCAAATTACGTCAAACACATAGCAGATACCTTCGCTAAATTTTCAGCTACAGGCAATATTTCATTCAAAATAGCTACCAAGAATTATCAAACATATCGCATGGTGAGTCTGAATTCAGACAAGATGCTACTCTATCTAACCCATGCTGCAGAATCAGATGTGGCTGCTCTAATTCAACGTAAAGATAATCCTGGATTAATTGATGATGCTGTCAAAACCTTTGATAAAATAAATGATGAAGCAGTGGATACAAGTATGTTTCCTGAGAATCAATAAATTTACTCTTGAATCAACCAATCAGTGCGGTTCGAGAGAATTTGAAATAGATCATCACATACTGCCTGGAAATCTTCATAGAGACCGTATTCACCGCCTGCGGCAAACGGATGTCCACCACCATTGAATTGCTTTGCAACCAAGTTACAAAGAACGGTATCGTGGCCTCTTCGGATTCCTAGCATTCCACCTTGACTTAGCATAAAGAGTAAGTCAGCAACCTTCAGGGATTTCCCATCAACTTTCAGGTTTTCTTCTTTAGCAGCGAATGTTCCCATGTCGGTCGATGTGACTCCACTAGGAATCTCAACCACACGAACAAGTCGCTCATGAATAACAGTGTCACAATGACCAGCAAGAGCTTTCCGCATCTTCTTTGCTTTGTCTTTTCGATAATGATCGACGCGCTTGTCCAAGAGAGAGTCCTTGAACTTCTTTGTACGGTCATCCCACACTCCAGCCAATCCACTCTCAGCAAGTTTGGAGAGAAGTGGATGGAGGGCATCGGATACATCTTCACGACGGTCTATTGCCCCAAAGCGGACCACAGAAACGGCATCAGTTAAAGCAGATGCAGCATCAATCTCCCTGATGTTGAAGTCTGTATCATGAGCGATTTGTGCAAGTTCAGCAGATA
>CAZMBV010000139.1:0-6496 GCA_964564335.1 uncultured archaeon | reverse complement strand
AATAGTGATTTCACCACCTGTTTCATTCTCTGTCATATACAGACCATCGACAAAAGCTCCAGGATGTTGAGAGTCATAATATCCGGAAAGATCGTTGTTCACAAATGTTGAATTACTCATCCAGTAATAGACTACATTATCCCTCATCGAGTTGAGATATACGGCTGCTTTCGCACCGAGCCCATTAATTGGAGTTGTTGGTGTAGTTGGGGTGGTTGGCGTGGTCGGACCAATTCCGCCACCAGGGAAGTTTATAGCTGCGATGAAAACCCCGGTAGTTATGATTATTGCAACCAACACTGAGGCAAAGACTTTACTTGAGATACCAGTTTCATAGTTTTTCATTGAAATCACTTGAGAATATCTTATCAAGGAAAGAATATCACTCTACGTTTTGTACACACTGTTCAATTCGTTGTACAGAGCAAATACCTGTGCGAAAGTATTTGACCTGATAAACTGAAGAGTATATGTCATGCCAACTCGAAGAGAGGAAATAGCCAAACATCTGGAAGAAGCAGAATATCCCCTAACTGCACAGGATATCTGTGAAATGATGGGACTCAAGAAAAGGTCGTTAGTCTACGAAGATATCGATCACATTGCTAAGTCTGTCAAGAATCAGGGAAAACAAGTGATTGTTTCTCCAGCAAGATGTGGCAAATGTCAATTCATATTTAAGAAAATGAAATCCTCCAAAGCACCAACAAAATGCCCCAATTGTCGCTCGGAGTGGATTATATCTCCTGCATATCTAATCAGAGCGAAAAAGTGAGTGCTACGGATCCAGTTTGTAGACTCTCCTGATTCCTTCACCTTCACGTTTGATATCGGTAACTCTCGTAATTAAGAAATCTGAGAGACCATACTCATCTTCTTCAACATAGCCATGAACAATCACAGGTACGCCAGCGCGAGGGAGAAATCTACATTTATCCATAGTATTTGCTGAAATTCGTACTGTGTATGTTTTACCTGTTGATTCATCTTGAATCACAATATCGGTCGAGCCATACCATTTCTGTGCACTTATACGAGTTGTATGACTTTTCCCAACTTCTCGAACGACTCCTTTCACAACTGTCAATCATTCACTCTCCCAAGGTGGCAATAATTTTCCATAGCGGCCGCCACCACCGATTTCATAGGAAGCAGTTCCTTCCCGGTAAAGTCGTATCATTTGTGCAACTCGTTCATTGATATGCCTAATCGCATTTATTGGTGTATCTGCTAAAATTGTTGTTTCTGCACCCAAATGCTCCCTGAGATTGTCATAGAGGCGAATAGCAGTTATCGAAGATGCAGACTTTACTCCGAGTGCAGAAGTAATGATATCTAACAGCGGAGCAATTCGAAGGTAGGGAGGTCTGTGTTTAGGAGTCTTTGATTTTCCAACTCCAATTGCTGCTGCCCTATCTCGTACACCAAGACGAAGAAGTTTCCCATCAGCTGGACATTTTATCCTTCGTTTCGAGATATCAATGAGCAATTTCTGTGCTTCATCATCATTTACGCAGTTGATGTAAATGTTCAGATCATCAAAGCTAGGAGAATCCTTGCCATCCCCAATAAGCAGTGTCCTCCTACATTTCGAGCAATAGGAGAGAAAATATTTTCCAAGTCGCGGGTCAAGTCCAACATTCAAAACGGATTTTCTACCTTTCTCACGTTTCAATGCAAGACTGACTTCATCATAGGTCGGTGCATCCATTTCCAAGCGTACAAATTCTCTGCCAAGTTTGTTTGGACTAGGCGAATGAGCATCACTTGATGTGATGTATGTGATTCTATGTAATTCAGGAATACAATCTGCAATTTCAGAATCAGCTGAGAGACCTAGTTCTAAGAAGTGAATGTGTGAAGTTTCATCACCATAGCAATCCTTTAAACAATTATATTTATTCTCACGGAAAATTGCTCTATATGGCGTAAATGCATGAGCCGGTCCAATCATCCCGTTTACATCTCGAACCATACCAGCAATCTCTGCACCTCTCAGATTTACTCGAGGCCGACCACCCCATTCATGGTTAAGATTTGGGGAGGATGATTTGAGTGAGTTTCTAAGGTGCTCTACAGATTCGAAATCCGGAAGCAGTACTACATGATGTATCGATTCAGTATCTTCAATTTCGACTGTTGGAATAAATGCTATTGAATCATGTTCATAGACATTGCCCGTTCTTGTCAGGTTTTGTTTGAGATGCTTCAACCATTGAGGTTGCGTTGCATCACCAGTCCCAATGAGATGTAACCCCTTTGCTTTAGCACCCTGAGCTAACCTTGGGATGGTCATTACTTTGCTTACGCCTATGGAGTGAAGAGAGTGGATATGGAGATCTACATTATATTGGTTCAGCAGACCACACCTCAAATGTTTATGATAACTTTTGTAACGGTGGGTTGAGATGCAAATTCGAATGCTTTAGCTCCGTCTTCAAGCTTGAATTCTTTCGAAATGAGTTTATTGACCTCTACACGCCCTTTAGCAAGCATATCTATTGCTTCATCATAGGGGCCTCTACTTGAACCATAGATGGTCAGCTCTTTATTCACAATCATTGTCGGATCAAAGGGGAATTTGCAACCATGCATACTTTTCAAACCAAGAATACCTCCATTTCGTATAATATCAAAAGCCATGGTCACACCATCAACATTGCCTGTGGCTTCAATTACAACTCTTGGTCCGACGCCATGTGTGATTTTTAAAATATCAGATTTCCAATCATTCTCAATGGTATCATAGGTGTGCTGAAAACCAAGTTGTTTTGCTAATCCTAGTTGCCACTTATTTCGTCCAACTATGTGCACGTTAGCGCCGTTTGCATCATAGACCTGTGCAAGCAAGAGAGCGAGCTTACCGCTTCCCAAAATAAGAATGGGTTCATCGTCGGCAGCAGGAGCTTGGTGCATTGTTTTAATTGCGGAAGCAAGAGGTTCAATGAAGGTGGCTTCCATCGTACTCACACCATAAGGAAGAGGATGAATGATTTCAGCTGGTACACACACATACTCTGAGAGACCACCGTCTATAGTTATTCCTAATGTTTCTTTTTCAGCACAGTAATGACGAGCGCCATTGCGACAGTACCAACAACGACCACAAGCTATGTCAATATCAGTGGTCACTAAAGTTCCAGGTAGAATATCTGGAACTGAACTTTCATGAATAACACCCGCAAATTCATGCCCAAGCACCAATGGTAGATTTGCGTCATAGTCACCTTTCCAGATAGCGATATCAGTTCCACATATACCAACAGATCTCACCTCGATTCGCACATCACCAGGCATAAGTGGAGGAATAGGTGTATCAGCCAGTTGAAGACCATCTGCAGTTAGTACTAAAGATTGCATCTTGAATTCCTCTGTTTACTACATAAGTAATAACCCCTTCGATAAAAACGTGTACTTGAACAAAACAGGAGTGTATTGGAAAATCAAGGAGCAAATTTAACTAGATGGAATGCGTTAACAAGTGTTGATATAATGGCTGCTCCGATACTGTTCAACAGAAGACTGAACAAGAGTGAACTTGATATTTGGATGGAATTAGTCGATAACCAAACGGAATTTGGATATTTGAATAAAGAGCAAGCATCAAATTTTCTCTGTCTTGACGATACAATATCATTTGTTTCCTCAGTAGAGAGCGAGATTATTGGAGGAACCGTGGTATACAGAGATAGAACTCGTTTAGGAATGATATTAGCATCAGTTGTTGTAAAGAAAGAATCCAGAGAAACAGCTGCATATAGTATCATTAAATCATCACTCCCATTTTTCAAAACTGTAGCAATAAGAGATGTTGATGCTCTCGTTCCAAATGATCCCACACAGAAGAGGTTGGGATTTCCAGGTACGCTAGAAGTGGATTATTGGACAAGAGAAGTATTGGAACGAATTGGATTTAAAGAACAGAATGAACTTCATAACTACTCTATTTCAATCAACACAGAGAAATTAGAAGGTCAACAAAATAACATATGGGACCCTCAACCTAATCTCGAGGCGGCTAGAAATTTAATTTGGGATACAGGTGAAGTAATTGGAATGACAAACTCATTCATTTGGACAGCTTTTAATTTTGCAGCAAGTCAGGGCACACTCAGAACGATAACAATGAAGGATTCATCCAAGCTCGTGACCAGTATCTATCATCTGGATAAGACAGCTATAGTTAGCTTTCTTATTTCAGATGATGATGTAGCAACAGCCGCTATCCAAATTGCACGAATGGTACGAGAATCAGATGTTGATAAGGTAGTTTTACCACTAGTGGGAAAAAGCCAGACTGATTTGATTAAAGCGGTAGCTGATGATTTAGGAGGGTCTCTTAAAAGAAGGTCAATGACACTAATGCGTAGAGATCTATAGGCAACATTAGTGGGAAACGCTTTTGTTGATACTTGATTTTAACATGATAGGTCATTCCATGTCTACACTCAATGTGAAAAAAGTAGGAACAGGTTTCCTTCTTGAATACGGCGATGTCCGATTGGCACTGGATACTGGAATCAAGGGAGAGACTACACTACTATCTCATTCACATGCGGATCACATTGGAGGTTTGAAAAAAGCGAATCATATCATTGCTACTTCGGGTACTTTCGACACTTGGAGTGCAAGAGGCAATGATGCCTTTAAAAATAAAAGCATGATTCGTATTGGAGATATGTTTGGCCAAATTGGTGTTAATATCACTGCACTAAATGCAGGACATGTTCTCGGGTCAACGATGTTCTATCTTGAATTCAATGATGGTCTAAGAGTGTTATACACTGGAGATTTTAATAACGTCGATAGTTTTGTACATACAGCAGCAAAACCTGTCGAAGCAGATGTCCTAATTACTGAGGCAACGTATGGGAAACCTGAATGGATTTTCCCTGAACGTCGGGGAGTGTATGATAATATCCTCGATACTGCAACTGAGATAATTGATGCTGGGCGAATCCCGTTTTTCAGCGCGTATTCACTTGGAAAATCTCAGGAAGCGATTGCGCTTCTCCAAAGTGGGGGTTTCAGAATTGTTTCAGGAAACACAAGTATAGACAAAGTTTGTAATGTCTACAAAAAACATGGAATTGACCTTAGACATTACAGACTGAATTCTCCCGGAGTATCTAAATTGTTAGAAGAAGGTGCTGTTATTGTAAGTTCATCTATTCGGCACACGCTCCATAATATTCGTAAAACCTTTGATAAGAAGGTTGAGAGAAATCTAGAACAAAAGATGGAGAGATACAGTCTATCTGGATGGACTCTTGGAAAATTCAGAGAACGAGGTTTTCCACTAAGTGCGCACACTGATTTTACTGGACTTATCGAGTTCGCAAAAGCTGTAAATCCAAGAATCGCGTATGTCTTTACTGGGAATGCATCTGAATTTTCAGAATATCTCTCTAGAGAAGGAATCAATGCAGTTCCTCTTGAATAGGTGATTAATATGGAAGAATACATGTCTGATATGGTAGAACCAGTTCATGCTGCATCCTTCTTCTCAGTGTCACGTATAGGTGAGTTTCACGAGCAATTAAACTTTGAATATCTTGACATGGCAGGTTACTATCGAAAGGTTGTTGGTGACGAAAATCTACTTGCTAAGGAAGTCGAGAAGTTAGCAGATAACATGCAATATTTTCTAGATAAAGAGAGAGTTGAGATAAACAGTGAGCGAGTCAAATCACAGGTTGATTTCTGCGATATCTATCTCAAGGGACAAACTGATGTTGTATCAGTAATCTACCTCATCGATTTTACAGGGAAGTTTGTTAATGGTCAGAACGTTATAGAAACCTGGCTCGAAGAAGAACAAGCACCTTACGATTTTGAGATCTTATGGAGATTCCCAATTGGTACAAAGATCATTGAAGTTGAAACAACAATGGATTTTGATATCTATGATGATATCATAAGCCTCTGGGCGATAGATGGCGATGATGTTGGAGGTTATGAGAAAATAATATTCGAGCTCTCATCGTTAGCATAGGATTAGAGGTGAAATGCGTGCAGGTCGTACTACAAAATCTAGGGTGGATACTTCTTATCATTGGTATCATACTTGTTGTTGTAGCTGTGATTTCTGCAATCAGTGAAACAGATGGTCAGGAATCACATACTCAAAGCAAAGGTGTGATACTTCTGGGACCAATTCCAATCGTGTGGGGTTATGGTAGGAAAGGATGGATAATTGCTGGTGCAATTGGCATCATTCTCTGTTTCGTATGGATTGTATTCTTCCTTTGATACTTCAAGAACTTGATTTTATAGGGATTAAATAGGCAAACTTCTGAAATTGAATGTATTACCTATGCGATACCAATCCTCATAGATAGATAAATTCCTTAATTGTTTGGAGAAATATAACAATGTTATTCATTTGCAGGTCTTGTGGAAAGTCATCAACTGACATTGACATGGTCCTTGAGGGTCAATGTAGTTGTGGATGTACGCACTTCCATTTAGTATCGGAAGATCGTTCAGAACTACC
>CAZMBV010000138.1:0-6618 GCA_964564335.1 uncultured archaeon | reverse complement strand
TGCCAGCAAGCTCTTTCTTCATATGACTCCTGTTCGAAAAGAGGGGTCAGTATCGACAAGGCTTGAGACCCTGAAGGTCTATGTTGGTAATATGCCAATTATGCTTCGAAGCGAACAATGCCATCTTTATGGTAAATCAGATGAAGAATTGATTGCCCAAGGTGAAGACCCGAAAGATCCTGGTGGTTATTTCATTATCAACGGGTCTGAGCGAGTATTAGTCACACAGGAAGATTTGGCGCCAAACCGAATTCTCATTGAAGAGGCTAGCAAGAGCTCAAGCTTTACCCACATAGCCAAAGTATTCTCCACCTCACGAGGCTTCAGAGCACCAGTTACTATTGAAAGAAAAAGAACTGGTGAACTGAGAGTTTCATTCCCCTCAGTTCCTGGAAAGATTCCTCTGGCTATTCTCATGAAGGCCCTGGGACTCGAATCTGATAGAGAGATAGTTGATGTTATCTCCGATGATGACGAACTTCGCAATGAACTGATAGTCACAATTGAACAGTCGGCACCAATCAATGCATTCAAGGATGAGGAAGAGGGTTCAACAAGAACAAACGCTCTTGACTTCATTGGAAAGCGTGTTGCTGTTGGTCAGACCAAGGAGTACAGGCTTGCACGCGCAGAGAAAGTGCTTGACCGTTATCTACTCCCTCATATTGGAACTGAAGACGATACCCGTCTCCATAAGGCATACTATCTGGGTCAGATGGTTGAACGCTTGCTAGAATTAGTTCTTGGAAAACGAACACCCGATGACAAGGACCACTATGCAAACAAGCGACTGAAATTATCAGGTGACCTTCTTATGTCACTATTCAGAGTCGCACTTTATTCTCTAACACGTGATATCAAATATCAGCTTGAACGTACTGCAGTAAGAGGTCGGAAACCTAACATCCGAACTGCAGTTCGAGCAGATGTAATCACACAGCGATTGAAGCATGCATTAGCCACAGGAAATTGGGTCGGTGGTAAAGCTGGAGTTTCACAACTACTAGATCGTACCAATTACATCTCATCACTTTCACACCTCAGAAGAGTTGTTTCACCACTTTCACGTTCCCAACCACACTTTGAAGCACGAGACTTGCACTCCACTCACTGGGGTAAAATCTGTCCAAATGAAACTCCTGAAGGACCAAATTGTGGGCTAGTCAAGAACCTCGCTATGATGTCCTACATCTCTGTTGGTACCGATGAAGATGCTATCGAACGTGTAATGATCAAGTCAGAAGTTGAACCAATTGAGAAATTACTCGGTAAACGTGGTCGAGCTGGTGCAGATGTCTTTCTCAATGGAAGGCTTGTTGGGATTCATAACGCTCCTCAAGTATTAGTAAAAACACTGCGGCAGAAACGCCGAGCCGGTGAAATCGACGGTCAGACTAATGTCGCCTATTATGAAGACACTCATGAAGTGCAAGTAAATTGTGATGCAGGTAGAGTCAGAAGACCCGTTATCGTCACTGAGAAAGATAAGAGTCGACTAACAGATGAACATCTTCGGATGATTGTTGATGGTGAATGGGGCTTTCAAGACTTACTCAGGAATGGAATTGTAGAATTTATTGATGCTGAGGAAGAAGAAAATGCGCTCATAGCAATGTACCCTGATGATATGCAAGACAAAACTACCCATCTTGAAATAGTTCCCTCCACAATCCTTGGAATTTCAGCTGCATTGATACCATTCCCAGAGAGGAACCAGTCACCTCGTAATGTGTACATGGCGGGTATGGCTAAGCAATCTGTAGGAGTACCAGCATCTAATTTCAGATTCCGTGCAGATACACGTTCCCATTTCTTCCATTATCCACAAGTTCCAATGGTAAAGACTCGGGCAATGGACTCGATTGGGTACGAAGAACGCCCAGCAGGACAGAATTTTGTAGTTGCAATCTTGTCCTTTGAAGGCTATAATATTGAAGATGCCCTCATCATGAACAAGGCTTCAATCGAGCGTGGTCTTGGTAGAAGTACATTTGCTCGTGTTTATGAGAGTGAGGAACGAAAATATCCTGGTGGTCAGGAAGATCGCTTTGAAATTCCAGACCGCAGTGTTCGCGGTTACAGAGCATCGGAATCTTACAGAAATCTCGGTGAAGATGGAATAATCGAAACTGAAGTAGAAGTATTGGGTGGTGACGTACTCATTGGTAGAACCTCTCCACCAAGATTCCTGGAAGAATATTCTGAATTTGAGATTGCTTCACCAAATCGTCGTGAAACTTCAGTTGCTGTCCGTCATGGTGAAGCTGGCGTTGTCGACAGTGTTATCCTTACTGAAACCATTGATGGTAATCGTCTAGTCAAAGTGAAAGTACGAGACCTTCGAATACCAGAACTCGGCGATAAATATGCATCACGTCACGGTCAGAAAGGAGTTATCGGATATATCGTTCCACAACAGGACTTGCCATTCACTGAGGATGGTGTAGTTCCTGATTTGCTAATCAATCCTCATGCTATCCCAAGTCGAATGACCATTGGTCAGATTTTGGAGATGGTAGCTGGAAAAGCAGGATGCATGGCTGGGAAGCAGCAAGATGCAACTCCATTCTGTGGAGTTACTGAAGATGAACTCTTTGAAATGCTACGAAAGCATGGTCTCAAACATAATGCACGTGAAACTATGTATTCTGGTATCACAGGCGAGCGACTCAAGGTGGACATATTCATCGGGGTCATCTTCTACCAGAAGCTACACCACATGGTTGCAGACAAGATTCATGCACGAGCTAGAGGACCTGTTCAGATTCTGACACGGCAACCAACAGAGGGTCGTGCACGAGAAGGTGGTCTGAGATTCGGAGAGATGGAACGTGACGTACTTATTGGCCATGGCGCAGCAATCCTTCTGAAAGGTCGTCTTCTAGACGAGTCTGACAAGAGCAACATGCTCGTTTGTGAGGACTGTGGCTTAATTGGCGTATATGACCGTAACAAGGACCAATACTACTGTCCAATCTGTGGTACAAATGCCAAGATTAGCAGTGTAGTGGTTTCCTATGCATTCAAACTTCTCATACAAGAAATGATGTCACTTGGCCTGGCCACTAGGCTTAGACTCAAGGAGATGATCTAAATGATCTCGGGACTCACTACAAAAAAGATCGATTCAATTGAATTTGGACTATTATCTCCCGAAGACATCCGTAAGATGTCTATTGCTCAGATAGTAGTAGCTGATACCTACGACGAAGACGGGTACCCAATTGACTCTGGTATCATGGATCCCAAATTGGGCGTCATCGATCCTGGTCAACGCTGTAAAACCTGTGGAAACAGAGTAGGTAATTGTCCAGGTCATTTTGGGCATATTGAACTTGCGCGACCAATCATGCATGAAGGTTATGCTAAAGTCATTCACAAAGTGCTTCGAGCAATATGTAGAGAATGCAATCGTATTCTTCTGAGTGATGAAGAGATTACCCATTACAGGAAGCTCTTCAAGAGATATCCCGAGATTGGCCAAAAGACTGCTAACCTCTCTAATGAAATTCTAAAGCGAGCTGCAAAGGGTAAAGCTTGTCCGCACTGCGAAGCAGAACAACTCAAGTTGAAGTTGGAAAAGCCCACATCTATCTATGAGGTTGGTGAGGCTGGTTCAGTAAGACTAACCCCTATTGATGTTAGAGCACGACTTGAGAACGTTAGTGATGATGATTATCGACTTCTTGGTATCAACCCCGAAGCTGCCCGTCTTGAATGGGCGATTCTGACAGTTCTTTCTGTTCCTCCAGTCACTGTGAGACCATCTATTACACTTGAATCTGGCGTCAGAAGTGAGGATGACCTGAGCCATAAACTAATTGACATCATCAGAATCAATCAAAGATTACGTGAGAATCTTGATGCTGGAGCTCCCCAACTAATCGTAGAAGATCTTTGGGAACTTCTTCAGTATCACTGTACAACCTATTTCGATAATGGTGTGAGCGGAATTCCTCCAGCAAGGCATAGATCTGGTAGAGCATTGAGAACACTAGCTCAGAGATTAAAGGGCAAGGAAGGTCGTTTTCGTTCTAACCTTTCTGGTAAACGAGTAGATTTCTCTGCCCGTACTGTCATTTCACCAGATCCAAATCTAAGCATGAACGAGGTCGGTGTCCCAGAACAGATAGCCAAGATTCTAACAATTCCACAACGTGTCACTGAGTGGAACATTGACGAAATGAAAGATTTAGTCATTAGAGGACCTGACAGACACCCTGGCTGCAATTACTTGATTAGAACTGATGGTCGACGAGTAGATCTCAGATTTGTCAAGGATAGAACTATTATTGCAGATACTATCGAAGCAGGCTTCATTGTTGAGCGTCATCTAGCCAACGGTGACATTGTGCTTTTCAACAGACAACCATCACTACACAGAATGTCAATCATGGCTCACGAGGTCCGGGTCATGCCATACCGAACATTCAGGCTCTCGCTCTACGTCTGTCCTCCATACAACGCAGACTTTGACGGCGATGAAATGAATCTGCATGTTCCACAATCAGAAGAATCTCGTGCAGAGGCAAGAGTTCTCATGCGTGTTCAGGAGCAAATTCTGTCACCGCGATACGGTGGTCCAATCATTGGAGCACTCCAAGATTATATTTCCTCAGCATTTCTACTTACACGTAAATCCAATCTACTTACCAAGGACCAAGTAAATCAGTTACTTGCCACAGCAGATTACAAACTCGAACTTCCACCGCCAGCTATCAAAGCCCCAGTTGAATTATGGACTGGAAAACAGATCTTTAGCATATTCATCCCTGAAGGAATCAATATCTCCTTCAAAGCAAACATCTGCAGAAAATGCACTGTTTGCAAGCATGAAGACTGTGACTATGACTCTTATGTGGTAGTTCGTGACGGAAATCTAGTATTTGGTGTTGTTGATGAGAAAGCCTTCGGTGCAGGTGAACCTGACTCATTATTCCATCGAATAATCAAAGAGAAAGGTCCCACCACAGCCAGAATCTTCTTGGACTCAGTAGGAAAACTCCTTGTCCGATTGATTACTGATAGGGGCTTTTCAATGGGTCTGAACGATGTCACACTCCCACGTGCAGCATCTCAGAGAATCAAGAGAATCCTTTCTGACGCTGATGCGAAAGTGAATCAACTCATTGAAACCTACCAGAGAGGCGAACTTGACCCCAACCCTGGTCAGACTCTACTGGAAACATTAGAACAGCGAATTATGGCTACATTAGCTGAAGCACGTGACTCAGCTGGTGCAGTTGCAGGAGAACACCTTGGTCTGGAGAACACTGCAGTTATTATGGCACAGACTGGTGCTCGAGGTTCACGACTTAACCTATCTCAGATGGCCGCTGTTGTAGGACAGCAAGCAGTTCGTGGTGAACGAATTAGCAGAGGATATGTTGGAAGAACCCTTCCACATTTTGAGAGAGGAAATCTTGGAGCACGCGCACGAGGATTTGTCACGTCGAGCTACAAAAGCGGTCTGGATCCCATTGAGTATTGGTTCCATGCAGCAGGAGGTCGTGAAGGCCTTGTAGATACTGCAGTACGAACTTCGACCTCAGGATACATGCAGAGACGTCTCATGACTGCTCTTCAAGATCTTAAGGTTGAAACTGATGGTACCGTACGAACAGCTCCAGGAAGAATAGTTCAATTCCGATTTGGAGATGACGGTGTCGATCCAAGTAAATCTGATCACGGTCGTTCTGTGAACATAGACATAGTTATCGAGAAGGTTCTTGGAAAAACAAGAATCGAATAAGGGGAGGTCTATATAATGCCAAAATCAACGAAGAGCAAGAAGTCTACCACTAAGAGCACAGCTAGTACAAAGCCTAAAGCAAAACCAAAGGCTAAGAAGCCAACAAGTACCAAAAAGAAATCTAGTGCTAAGACGACAACTAAAGCTGCCGCGAAAACAACTACCTCCGCACTTGATAAACACATGGAGAAACGTTTCGAAAAGATGCGTGACGAACGCCGACTTCCTCCAAAAGTAATGGAGGAACTTGTAACAAAAGTCATTAGTCTAGGTGTTACTAAGAAGGAGTTTGATGATATCTGTGATAACGTAATTGAATCATACGAACGTTCCCTTGTTGAACCTGGAGAAGCTGTTGGAACCGTAGCTGCTCAGAGTATAGGAGAACCAGGTACACAGATGACATTGCGTACTTTTCACTATGCAGGTGTGGCAGAGCTTAGCGTTACACAAGGCCTTCCTCGACTTATCGAAATTGTTGATGCAAGAAATAACCCAAGCACTCCTACTATGAAGATATACCTTGACACAGATATTGCCAGTGACAGAAACGACGCTCGAAGAATCGCTCGGGACATTGAAATGGTTCTAGTTGAGAGCGTTGCTAGTAACGTATCCATTGATCTTCTTCGACAGGCTATTGACATTCGATTTGATTCTGAATTAATGGAAGATAAGGGTTTGACAGTAGAAGCAGTAGCATTAGCAATTGAAGAGAAAATCAAGGGTAAAGGCGAAGTAGAACTTGGTGAAAATGTAATCTTTGTATATCCCGCAAATGATACCCTCGCCGAACTTCAACGACTTAGCGAAAAAATACGTGAAGTTCGAGTAAAGGGAATCAACGATGTGACCCATGTGGTAAT
>CAZMBV010000137.1:0-6666 GCA_964564335.1 uncultured archaeon | reverse complement strand
ATGACATGACCAACAAAGAAACCTTCAAACGAATCACGCCACTCTATGAAGCCCTCTCAGATAAGATTTGTATTCAAGGAGATAAACATCTAGTAGGGTCGCTAGTGGCAAATAAATCCGATCTGAAGGGTGAGGCTGTGATTGATGAGAACGAAGGCCGCACGCTTGCTACTCTTCTTGATCTTGAATATTTCGAGACCTCTGCTCGGACTGGTGACAATGTTTCGGAAATGTTCCTTCATGCGGCATCGGAGTCACAGAGACTCCGACACAATATGTAGTTCACCTATTGTGTTGCCGCAGTCATTTTACAATCGCGAATTCTCATTGTTGATATAACTGTAGGAGTCTGGACTTCCCACCAATACACCTGAGTTCGATCGTTTCCGAGAGCATCGATATTGGCAAACATCCTCATTGTGTTATCGCTAATTCTCATATTCTTGATTGGTTTCATTTCTCCTTTCTCAACAAGGAACATCGCATCCCGTGGAATCGTAGAGAATTCACCAGTCTGGTAATTTTGGAATCTTGAATACCAGTTGCATGTGACGTAGATAGTTGGTTTGGTAACATCCATCAGTTCCTCTAGAGAGTGGTTTCCATTATCAAATACAATATTGGAAGCACCGGGCAATAGCATCTTCATACCTACACCAACATCTCCCATTCGTGAACTTCCGGTGCTTTCAGCATCGAACATCCTCGCGGTAGTTGTGTTGTGAATCAAACTCTTGAGAACGCCTTTCTCGACTATGTTTGTTGTTCGGCTAGGTGTACCTTCCCAATCAAACGGAGTGCTCCTCAACCCGCCAGTGAAGAGTGGGTCTTCTGATGCTGTGACGAACTCTGGTGCAATTTGTTCTCCCATTCTATCTTGTAGTGGTGACATACCCATCATGATATAGAATGGATTTGCTGATTCTGGAATGGATCCAAGAACATTAGCTGCAACAGTCGGTGACAGTATCAAATCATATGTTCCTGGAGTTCCTTGAACTGCTCCGATGGCTTGTTTGGACAATTGCCCTGCTTTTGCACCAGCTTCTAACATGCTTTTCTCAGATTGCGATGGAATTGTGCCGCAGTCCAAACCTTGCCCTGAGTAGTCTAACTCCTCTTGTAGAGCTCTCACATTGAGATCATAAGTAGTACCTTTAGAAGAGCCTTCTGGACCAAGACTAGATTTGAAGAAGAAATTCTGCTTTGTTATCATTAGTGCCCCTGCTACTCTTTTCGCACCTTCCCGAACTGCTTCATCAATGACTGAGTTGATAACTTCAGGAGCAATCTCAGCAAAGGAATCGATCTTGTCATCGTATTCTCCTTTCAACTCACGATAGGAATGAGTCGCATCCTCAAGTCCAGCATAGAACATAGAATCTGGTAGTATTTCGGTAAATGACACGGTATCATCAACAGCTTTTTTGACATCCTCTACTGATGTGATAGGTCTGTCAGTAGTGCCAGTCTTCTCTCCCATTACAATAAATAATTCGAGCTTGAGTGCTTCCCACCGTTTGCTGATATCGATATTACTCTGAGAGAATCTAATTTGCGAATTCTCCGTTTGAACGACTCGCGCAATTATCGCATCAGTTCTCTTTGATCCATAATTTATTGCATAATCACCAAGAGTCTTCAGATTTTCAGTGCTAGTCATTACCCAACACCTCCGAGTCTAATCTCTCTAAATCTAATATCGCCGCCACCTGCATAAACTGGTGTTCCTTGCATAGGGTCTCCTTTTCCACACGTTCCTGGAAAATCGAATCGTAGATCCTTGGAGACCGCATCTACTGCACTTAGCATCCCAACACTAGTAGTTTCCATTATTGGTCTCTTGACCATGGTATCCGTAATCTCTCCATTTTTGATTAGGTATGCCTCTGAACCTGTGTACTTTGATTGATAACGTCTATCATCTATATTCCATTCTTGGAAGCTTCTCATGAACACACCTAGTTTTACATCTTCTACTAGTTCTTCAAAAGAATAATCGCCTGGTTCAAAATACGTATTTGCCATTCTAATGATAGGTTCTCTATTGAAAGCAGTTGCTCGAGCTGCAGCATTTGAGCCCATTCCAAATTTTGTACCAAACTCCCGATTCAGTAGTGGTTCATGTAGAATCCCATTTTTAATGAGTTCACGTTTTCTTGATTTCACACCTTCATCATCATAGACGTAATGACCTGCTGTTTCTACAATCGTTGGGTCTTCACTTACATTAACAGCATCAGACCCTACTCGTGATTTCCCAATCTTGAGGTCTCTCCAGAAGCTCTCTCCAGCTTGAGCTCCCTCACGTCCCATGATACGATCTCCCTCGCTAGGATGTCCCACATTCTCATGTGCAATTATTCCTGCGACTTCAGGACCGACGACCATATCAATTGGTTGTGTCATCAACTCATCGATTTTGACTGCTGATTCTGCAGACTTCCTTAATCTTTCCACTTCATTTTTTACATTCTCAATAAAGTTGGACTCTTTGATTCTTTCCCATCCACCCGCAAGTGTAAGATCTAGAAACCTCTGCTCTGAACCACCAGGGGCTTGAGCTGTTAGGATTGCATACATAAGAAGGTATGAAAGTTGGCTATCAATCTTGGTTCCTTCACTGGTCACCAGATACTTGTCAATCACGTTTGCATTGAACATAAAAACAAAAGATGCTAAACCAGCCATCTGTTGATTGGCTTCAGTACACAAGTCCTTGATAGTTTCAATATCGACATCTTGGAGGGATTGCTTTGTTTCCATCTTCCATTTTGCCACATTAGTAACTGATTCTCCTAAGTCAATAGGTTCCTTTCTTTTTGCATTTCTTGCCATCTTGGTTGCTGTGGTAATCGCTCCTTCCGCGAGGTTCTTCTCGAGTCGGTCAAATGAACAAAATCCCATACTACCATCTACAAGAACTCGAACACCAATTCCCAAAGATGGTGTAAAACCACCAGAAACTAACATTCCATTTCTAAATGCCAGACTTCTAGTCGTATCGTTGACGTATCGAGCTTCAACATAGTCCGCACCAAGTTTCTGCCCAAAGTCGATGCAATGTTCTGCTAAATCTTTACCATCTTTCATGATAGACGCCAATTTCATGATGTCCTGCCTAATGATAAAGACTGTGGAGATACCGCAGGCTTCAAATGATTTTATTTCACCTCTACATTATCACATTACAATTTTGTTTGGGTGAGACCTATGATTGAAGATATCAAACGCGATAAATGGACAGCAATCTATGCATTTCTGATAATGGACTTCATACAGATTCTATTTGTGTCATTGTTGTATTTAGATGATACAACTCTGTATGTTGTAGGTATCAATTTCTCGCAGACCAATCCCATCGTGTCTATAGGTCTCTTTGTAGGCATCACACTCATGCAATTGGCAATGCTTTACCTATCAGTAGGTCAAATGCTGCGTAGTCCAGATCTAATTGAATTACATCCCGAATTCAATGCAGACGCACCATGGCAAAAGAGATACTCACGTGATAATATTGTGAAATGGACCCTGGACTTAGCAAAGAAAAGTAAAGTGTCAGTGAAGAAAATCTTTCTAATGGTTTCACCACTTCCAAACGCCTACACATTCAGTCTTCCCTTAATAGGTTCAGTAATAGTTGTTCATAGTAACACTCTTGATGTCCTAAATGAGGAAGAAATGCAAGCTATCATCGCACACGAAATAGGTCATATCAAGAATCGCGATTCTCTTGTCATGATTTTCACTAGGATGCCTTCTTTTTTCATTGATATCATCTATCTGTATGTCTACGTTAGATTAATCCTTGCTATTGCTGATTCTCTTTTGATTCAAGGCGACCTGAGTACTGCAGCAATCAGAGGAATTGTTTTAGTAGCATTCTTCTTATTATCACGAGCGCTGACTCTTCTATCTCAGTTCTTTATGAAGAAAGCATCTCGTGATGCAGAGCTCATGTCTGATTACCATGCTGCTTCAGTTTTAGGTCAAGAAGCAACTATCAATGGGTTGATACGACTTGGTCAACGAGTCCAAGCAATTACAGTTCTTATTGATGAGATTCGGTGGTTGGAGTCTCTTAATCCCGAACGAGTAGGTCCAATATCAAATGCTGAACTCATGAGGATGATTACTCAATACCCATTGGATGGAATTGACGAGCAAAACGCCCGAGCAGTTGCCCCTTGGGTCTTTCTTTCAACAAGATTGAAGCACATGAGAGATGTGTATGGCATTGACCTAAATGACGAACAAGTCAAAACTGCGGTGGAACCTGCTATTGACCCCCTCCTCAAAAAGCGCAACGATGCAAAACCTGTATCGAAAGTTACCAAAGAAACGCAAGTTGTTGATTGGCGAAAGGTTGACTATGATAAGGACAGACGTCTTTCATCGCAGGAGATTACAGATCTTCTCAAACTCCTTCGAACCCAACCAACGAAGATGCTCTTTGATAGAGAGGTCGGAGTGAATCTAATGGCCATGGACCATCCTGACTTTAGACGAAGAGTACTATTCATTGCTGATGAGTTTGGTCTATAGGGTCCCATTCTTCGAGATTTGTTTCAGAACGGCTAACTTCAGCTTGATTCATTCCTCTGAGGGATGATATGAATGCCGCTATGATCACCAGGAATGAGAACATCCAGATCGTTGATACGAGAGCTTGGCCATATGCTGTGTTAAAGAGCTGACCTGATTCAAAACCCCATGGATTGACCACGACGAAGAAGACACCAAAAAGTGTAGTTACCAATGCAGTCGCAACCGAGAATCCAGTTGTTCTTGCTATATTTGTCAGAGCGCTTACAACACCCATGTATTTCTTTGGTGCTGATGTCATGATGAAGTTACCATTTGCCACACTAAAGAATGAGAGTCCTGTACCCATAATCGCAACACCTATTGCCATTAGAATGACATTAGGAACTGCAACAGCCAATAATACGAGCCCAGAAAATTGTACAAATAATCCCACTGTCGTTTGAATATTAGCATTAATCCTCTCGGAAACAAATCCAGCTATGGGACCTGTGATAGAAATCACTATTGGTTGTACAACTAGGAAAATACCTGTTGTCGTTTGATCGAACCCTAGAGCCGCTTGAAGGTAAAAAGGCATCAAGAATGAAATTGGAACCATTCCCATGTATGATAGAAGTGCAGAGAAGATACTTACTGAAATTTTCTTGTCTGTCAGTACTTCGATTGTGATTATTGGAGCTTCAAATGATTTTTCACGGAAGAAGAAAGCAACAAAAGATATGATGGCTCCCATAATCAAAATAATACTCGTAATGAGATCTATTGATGTTGAAATGGACACGTAATAGATGAGAAGGAAGAGGAATGAGAAGAACAGAGCAGCTCCAATAGTATCGAAACGTGTTTCCTTTACGGGTTCAGTTTTAGGAACTGCAAATTGTACAATCAAATACCCAGCAATACCAATTGGAATATTTACCAAGAATATACTTTGCCACCCAAAAAGCTGAGTCAGAATTCCACCAAGAACTGGACCCAAAGCAAGAGCCGCTGCCAAAACAATCGAGTTTAGACCTATCGCTCTTCCCCTGTTTTGCGGTGTTGTGAAATATGTTACAAGAGCAAGTCCATTTGCGGAAATCATCGCAGCGCCTAGTGACTGGAATATTCTTCCTATGACAAGCATTTCGAATCCAATTGAAATTGAACATGCAAATGACCCAGTAATGAAGACCAACATACCAAGCTGGAAGATTTTCTTCTTTCCAAAGCGGTCTCCAAGTTTACCCATCAGTGGCATTGTTGAAGTCATGACTAATAGGTACGCGACCACAACCCATTGGATTGCACTTATTGGTACTCCGAAGTATTCCTCCATTGTGAATAGTGACACATTGACAATCGATGAATCAAGAGCACTAAGGAAAATGCCGATGCTTGTTGCCCCAACAATTTTGTACGGACCTGGCATTTGCGTTTCTTGAAGTTCTGAGGGAAACGGAGGGCTTGTCATTTTGTGCATCATCACGCTGTCAAATGGAAATATTGCTGGGTTTCTTCTCGCTAAAAATAACTGACCCTTTATTGTTCTATCTATGTAGTATTTTGAAATCACAGCTTACCGCAACAGATTTCATTGACTTCCAATGAAACCAACTCATGCCGGATTGGATTGATTTGCAGGAGCGAGCTAGGAAAGACGTTGAAGCCGGTCTGAAAGCTTGGGTTACAGTTCTGAAAGAAGATCTTGGCTCTCGGATTCTGTATGCATATGCTAAAGGATCTGCACTTAAAAAATTGGAATCGCCAATAGACTATGTTCCGATAATAAGCGATCTGGACATTCATATTATGCTTGCTGATGATGACTCCCTTCTTTCGGGTTCAAGTGGATCATTTGAAGAAGCAATACACTTCTCAAAAAGATATGAAGATGAGTACCTGCTGCAAAATCCAAGGCATCTTCATGTTCCACGTACTCAAATAATGACCATCAATCGGTTAACAAGTAAATTGGAATATGTGCCGCCTCGCCACCAAGATATTCGCAAATTAATTGGGGACATGCACGAACCAATTCATCAGAGTGACGATGATATCCGTAGAATAGACCGCGACAACCTATTGAATTATCAGGAGTATATCGAAGCTCTTCCTCGTCGGCTCTTTGATAGAACC
>CAZMBV010000136.1:0-6672 GCA_964564335.1 uncultured archaeon | reverse complement strand
AAAGAATATTCTCACGTATGTGCTCAATGTGGTCAGACCTTCAAGAACTCTAGGAAAGATGCCAAATATTGCTCGCGAGATTGTTCTAGTGAAGCACAGAAAAAGGGAAAGAATAAGACATGTGCACATCCAGATTGCAACAAAGAGTTTTACGTTAAACCATCCAAAGAAGAGGACCGTAAGTATTGTTCAATGGATTGTGCTAAATCCGACCCTGCTTATTGGGATAAGGTTGCAGGTACACAGAAAGCACGGTATGGTCGGAGTTGGGAGCTACCAGGATGGAGCGAGAAAAGGACAGACCCACAGGTTTGGGAACCTATTGCTGCAAAGATTAGGGCGAAAGATGATGATCAATGTCAGTCATGTGACAAAGAGTGGAAGAGAGGCCAAAAACGGTTTCCAGTTCACCACATTCTTCCTGAAAGTTTGGGTGGACCTGATGAGGAATGGAATCTCATTACCTTATGTCCGCAATGTCATCCAAAAACCGATAAAAAAGGAGGCCCAGTGAGATATCCCTTCGAATCACAGACAAAATTACCAGATTTTGATCAATCCGAAGGAGGGGTAGGTCCTTTCTGATTTATGACAGCTTGTAAACTTTGACTCAAAATGAGTTGTAATCAATAATAGAAACCCTAATGAGAACTAGTAGATTGAAAATAATCAAGCTTGTTGCTGTATCGGGGATTTTCAGGAAGTACTATGAGGTTAGTAGTGGAGTTGTGTAAGAGTTCTAATAATGAGGTAGGTTGAATGAATATACCTAATGCGAATTCTGATGTGATGGTACAATGTTTACAGGGAGTTTCTCTTGGATTCACTACTCGCGAATTAGTAGGTGGATATGTATACTCTCAGAGCTATACCCAGTTACATTACACTAGGAAAAACATGATTCAAGATGCAATAGATGCATGTATTCTTCTGAAATTGCTTGATGAAAGAGGTACTCTACTCAATCTCAATAACAATATTCGTGTTTCAAATTGGGATGATGATACTAAACGAGTGATTTTCAGAAAATATTTACAAGATTTTCAACCATATATTGTGTATCATTCATTCATGGATATGAATGACAGTTCGGATATAGCTGCAAGACGTATGTCTATTTTACTAAATCTATCAACGTCAATTGAAGGAGAGTATAATGTTCTTGCCAAATGGGGTTTGTTTGCCGGAACTTTGATTGAACAAAGTGGTATAATATCCATATCTCCAGATATTAAGACTCAAACTATTGCTGTCGCATCTCCAACAATTGCCAATCTGATTGCCTCTATGGATTCTGAAATGGCAGCTAGATCTTTTGTTTTGCAGTTTTTGGGTCAAGATGCTTTTGATTTTGTTGAAAGTGATGTTCAAAATGATTTAGCAAGAGCATTGACACTATCAGTCAGTGAACCGGAAAACGCAGTTGTATGTATTGGGCGGGCACTAGAAGATCACTTGAAACTGATAGCAAATGCAAGGAACATTCAGTTGGTAGACCATAATGGTAACGATATAACCTCAATTGGACCTATAATTTCTAAACTTAGACATCATAGAGTAATAGCTAAACACCAAGGGAATATTCTTAGAGGTCTTGAAGTCTTCACATGTACTGAATTACTTCGTGGCCTCAATGCTTGGAGAAATATGCCAGTTCACGGGCGCGATTCTGAAGCAGATATGCGGTGGTCACTAGGTACTGAAGTTGCATTAGTAGGTACTTTTCAACTTCTACTATCTATTCGAAGCACTTATCATTATGTGGTAATGCACAGGATTTTATACTGACGGAGGGAATAGAATGTCAAAGAGTAAAGGTAGAAAGGGTGGTGCTAGTTTTCCAAGATATGATTTGAAACAGCTATCAAAGAATTTCGAGCTAGTTGCTTCAAAAACTTCTAAGAAAGCAATGAATGAAGATGATTTCTGTAGAGGTGTTTTAGGAATAAGTTCTGGTCAGGCATGTGGATATCGGGTTGCAGCACTTAGGCATTTTGGACTGTTAGAAAAAGATCAGTACAAAACTACAGAGCTTTGTTCAGAAATAGCTGCTAGACCCAAAACAGAGAGGTCATCGTATTTAGTGAAGGCATTTATGAGCTGCAGTGTTTTCAAAAAAACTTACAACACTTGTAGTGGGAGGGTTGTGAAAACTTCGGAAATAGAAACCTACGCTAATCGAAGCCTTGGTGTACACCTTGAAAACACAGAAGAGTTCGCAAAAATATTCATGACATCAGCTATTTTTGCTGGGTTAGGAACTGCTACTACTGGCGGGATTTCATTGATCAAAGTAGATGGAGTTTCAAAACAAACTGAATCGTCTCAAATTAGTGATGCTGAGAATGCACAAGATACGCCAGTTGAAGAAGTAAAACCACAACCACAAGAGAGTAGGCAATTGGATTCAGATGAATCAAAATCTGCAGTTCAGATTAAACTCGATTCAACTATGGATCCTGAGAAACTAGAGAAACTCCTCAAAATACTTCAAAAATACGATTTAATTTGAGTAACTTCAAAGTAAAGTAGTAGAAAGACCATAACATTGTCCGGGGCGTTTTCCCATAATTGGTCACCTTGAAATTTATGGTCTTGAGTCACTAGACTCAACGGTTCCGCGAGGTGTTTGAATAAAAGGATTATGGCATGGATAGGGAATTCATTGGTGGATGAGTCAAAAATAGCTACCGGAACGAGTAATTTCTGGAAATATGGGATTAAAACCAACCAATCTGAAGAAGTTGTGCGAAAGAAACTCTTGATTGGGACTAGGACCTCGTGTACGTTCCCAAATACAATGAGTGTTTCTTGATGAGCACCATCTCAATCAACATCCTTCACAGGATTTCGTATGAGGAAAAGTACAACCAGAAAATGGATTGGTAGTGGAACAACATAGAGAAGATATTCGTTCATCAATGAATAACCGATAATTATCACAGTCAGACTTTGTAGGACCAGAAAAACCTGTGTGAGAAATCGTACTGAATCAACATTTCTTTTATTCTCATAGTGTTGGTGCATGGCATAAATAGTATAGAAACCCAGTACACTCCAAATCAGTCCAAAGACAGATGGAACAATGTGGTATATTGACAGGAAAGGGGGGATAATAAAACTCCAATTCAGCCAATTAGAAAAGTCATACACATAAATCCACAAGGGAAACAACCAGTATTGGTTTGTAGTCATTGCTACTGTACTTGTTGTCACAACCCCATATGGCAAAAAAATACTTGTTGCTACCAAGATGACTGTCAGACATTTCTGATTGTGCATGATAACACCCAACCAAACGATTTCCGTGTATCATTCTATAATGTGGTCATATCAATATATGCAAGGGATTAAGGAGTGGATAGGGAATTCTATGTTGATAGCGTCAATAACATCTACCCAAACGAGCGATTTCTGATTATAGTCACAGATGTTCTATTTCTAACCGTGCAATTCGTGAAGAAGCAGGATTGATAACTGTTCGAGGGTATGTAAAAGGGAGAGTGATTAGTCAAGACCCTCAATAGGAGTGAATAATCGTGGGAAAGAAAGGCGTCGCTGTTGGTATATTAACCGTCATAATCGGTCTGTTAATTTTTATTGATGATCTTCACGATTTTGTGGCAGGTACTGAGTTCCTTCACTTTTTACCTGACTTCGACCCGTACATTATCGGTGGATTTCAGATACACCATCTCTACATTGGTGCCATAATAATGCTAATCGGACTGATTATAGCTATGAAGTACGACGAATGATAGAGAATTACTACTCTTCAGTCTTAACACGAGGGTCAGCTACGATCTGTATAGGATTCCCTTCGGGATCTTTTAGATTGAAGTATGAAACCATATCAGGGATATCAATAATATCAGATGTATCCACGCCTTTTTCAGTTAGGTAAGTCTTACACGTATCAAGGTCCCAGACATCCAGTGTTAGAGTCCCTGAACCCTGTCGATGTTCACCTTCTTGTATCAGATTGATGCCTAGTCGTGCACCATCGGCTGGTAATGCAAATTCAGCCCATCCGACATCTGTTCCACCATCCCAAGTAATCTCAAATCCCATGATTTCAGAATAGAACTTCTTCGCACGATCAAAGTCCTTCACTTGATACTGAAAATATACAGAGCCTTTCTTGTAAGGCATTGGCCATTTCGTTTCGCCCATAGTAAACACATCGAACAATTACAGAAGTTGATATTTAACTATTGTGAATTGGTTTAGGGATTACAAATCGAAATCAAGCATTCTGGCATTATGAGAGAACTAAGATATCACACCTAGAACAAGCAGGGGAAAGATGATGGTTGCATCACCAATGACCGTCTCAAAATTGGACTCAGTCTGCATCTTCTGCCAAGAAATACCTTCAATAAGTGGAGCTCCACCAAGACTGCCCCCTTCTGGGCGATCCAATGTGATCTGAACAGCCATATTGAGACCTCCCTTGAGGATAGTTGAGCCCATGGTGAAATGTTTCGTGAGACCTCCCCCAAGCATGATTGCACCAGTTTTCTTGGTCGCGGTCACAATTTCCCCTAAGATCCGCAGATCTTTCACAAAATCAAGTGACAGTTTCTTAGTCGTACTGTATGTATAAAGATGAAATCCTAGCATTGAGTCCATCAATCCGGGAGAGAAAATGGGGACTCCTTTTTTCGCAGCCTGTTTCAAAATCGATGCGTCATCATTAATTGTAAGGCCAAGTGCAGTAAGAAATTCGCTGGGTGCAAGAGTTGTCATCTTTTCTTCGGGGAGACTATCAAGAAATGCATAGATGCCCTTCTCAAATTTCTCAAAATCCTCGTCCGTCACATAGATGTCAGCAATACGACCCATTCCAGCCTTACGTAGTTCATAATCATCCTTCCCACTGGGAACCCGATAATGAGCCCCTCCATATGCTTCAACCAAGTCATGAACTATGTTAGCGCCACTAGTGACTATCGCATCTATTTTTCCGCAGTTCACAAGGTGACTAACGACTTTTCTCAGTCCTCCGGGAACCATTGGTCCGGACATTGACAGGAAAGTGAAGCATTCAGGATCATCGAACATCTTTCGAATGATTTCTGTGGTTCTACCTAAACGGCCAGCTCCCAGTACTCCTACTCTGTTCATTGCATCAAGGAACGAATGTAGCTCCTTGGATTGTGATGGATCGATATGATGAACTCTGTCCATAGTAGTCACCAGTGTCCGAACCAAGGATTATGATGATAAGTGATTCTATAAGAAGAGGGAGAGGAGGCGAGTCCAGGTACAATTCCGGGAGGGCAAGACCCGGACCCGCGCAATCCAGAATAAACCGATCATTTTTAGTTGGGCAAAGTTCGACAAGCGGGTCTTTGCCCACCCAGGAACGGCACTGGGCCAGAATAAACCCTATGAGCACTAATACTCCAGAGAGGTTCAGGTTTTGTATTGTATTTCGTTTTCTAGAATAGATGGAAGCATCTTAGAGAGGCCTCCGAAAGTATTACGCTATAGCGCTGTTCCATATGTTTAAACGCAAAACAACAAGTGATAATTTATGCAGGTCCTCTACAGCCCAGTTTCACTGTTGTTCATACTACACGCATTAGTCCTGCAAGCCGGTTGGCTCTATCTAGGTAGGATTTCAAGAAATAGATACTTGATGGATATTATGACTTTTCGTTCACCATCTTCAAGGCTATCTAGATACTATAACTGGCGAATCACTAGTTTCGAAAATGCATTTGGTGAAGGGGTTTTATTTCTTGTACTTCTGGTATCTTCTCTGTATACTATTGGATTTTCGTTCTTTCCCGTAGAGGATGTGAACCAATCTTTCTTGATTGTGGCTTTTGTTGTCTTCCTCTCTTTTCTGAGCGCATTACAGCATGCATGGAGAGTCAAAGAAGTTGTCGATAGTCAAGGAAGAATAGACACTGCAATACGAACCGCAACTGACAAGATTGGCGTGGCGCGAATGATGGTAGATGATCTCTATCTTCAGGGAGTCATGGGGGATGGAAGAACATGGTTTGCACTTTTCAAACTTGCTCAGAAACAAGACCAGGTCGGATGGGTAATCAGAGATGTACTGATGGAGAAAGGGAAAGAGGAAGATGCCCGTTTTCAAAGACAGAGCCCGAAATCAAGTTCAGTTGATTCGAGTACAAAGGATGGACCTGAGATTGGCTAGCAAATGAACAAAAAAGAAAGTTCATTCAGTAAGTCTTATATCCGATTTCAAAGCGCGTTCACGAGAACTCCCATAGGAGGAACTCCGCATGTCTACAACCAAAGTATCAACTGGTCAAAAAGGTGTTGTCACTAGTTATAGAAGAGGGAAGCACCTACAGCACACAAATCAAGTGATTTTGCTATTTAGTGAGACAAAGACCAAAGCGGAGGCTGCAGCACTTGTAGGGCGTAAGGTGAAATGGACTTCACCCGGTGAGAAGGAAATCTTGGGTAAAGTGTTGGGACCACATGGCAACAGCGGTGCAGTCAGAGCAAAATTCAATACTAACCTCCCAGGTCAGGCTATTGGAACACCTGTTGTCCTCATATAGGACAATCACGAAGTTTTATCAGGAAATCATCGAAAGTCCAATTGGCTCCGGTGATGTAATTGGCTATCCGAGGGTAGAAATATCCAGCGACGAGTCATAGTTAAGCTGAGGGGCCACTTTACAA
>CAZMBV010000135.1:0-6931 GCA_964564335.1 uncultured archaeon | reverse complement strand
TTAATGTCCGAGGTTTTTCGCTTACAGTAAAAAACGTTGCCTCATGACTATTCCACATCAACAACTGAAGATACTCTATCTATAGATTCACTAAGAAATTCAGGGTTATTTATTGTTAGTTCGATTGCGTCGTTGGGACATACTTCAACGCATCGTCCACACCCTCGACACTCAGTGCTGATTACTGCTTTTCCATTAACTAATGATATAGCATTGACAAAACATACATCCTCATCCACACAGGTACCACATCCGACGCAAGCATCTGTTACTCTAACTTCTACACCTGCCATTTTCGTTATTTTTCTACCAATCTCAGGTGTCAAATCAGGGAGCATCTTCCAAAGGCAACAGCATGGACAACAATTGCAGACTGTTAGTAGCTTTTCTCCTGGTGATACACCAAGCCATTGCGCATCAAGTTTGTTCCTCCCGATGAGATGGACCAGTCCAGCATCTCGACATTTCCTCACATACTCGTGAGCCTCTTCTTTTGTCACTAGTCGCCCGAGATTGGGATTGATATCCTTCACTGCTTCCCCCATGAAGAGACATCCATAGTCTATTGGGTAGTCCTCACATTTGGCTGCATCACGGCAAATGCATTTATTCATAATCCAGTGATTATTTGCTTTCTCTATAAAGTGGTGAATGATTTCTGAAGGAAGTGCGATCTCCTCAGGTTTGTCTAGTTTTCTTCCAATTTCAATGGTCTTTTGAGCTACAGAATCCTTTGGCAGGTAGATTACGTCATCGCCTTCGAAGAATATCTTGTCCACTACTTTTCCCAGTAATGGTACATTCGTCGCTTTTGCAATCATACTTCTAGTTGGAAAGGTCTTCTTCAGAAGACTGACAAACCACATTGGTCGGGCCATAGCTCCTAGACAGGTCACGCTCCTGATATTGTTATCGAAATGAAGAATTCGTCAGACTCATATTGGTGAATATCGCTCATGATATCTAATGACTATTCGAGAGATTTCGTTACTAGGAAATCCTCAGTTATACGAGGTATCTGTGGATGTATTTGAGAGCGAGATAGACACTCTTCCTGGAATAATTCAAGATTTGCATGATACGATGATGGAATTCAGGAGACAATATGGGGTTGGTCGAGCCATTGCTGCGCCTCAGATTGGAGTGATGAAACGAATCATCTACATGCATACTGACAAGTCCTACGTTTTTGTTAATCCTGTTCTCAAGGACCTGAGTACGGAGATGATTGAACTCTGGGATGATTGTATGTGCTTTCCTGATATTCTTGTAAGGGTAAGACGAAATCGATACTGCACTATTGAGTACCTTGATGAGAATTGGGAGATTCAGTCAATGAAGTTGAAGGATGATCTATCAGAACTTTTACAACATGAATATGACCATCTTGATGGTATTCTAGCATTTTCTCGTGCAATTGATGGGAAATCCTTCTCTTATAGAAACCAGATTCAATGACTCTTTCTCGTGAAGCGTTATCCTCTTATGCACTCATACTGAGTGTATCTATTAGGAACTGAGAGGGAAAACTAATGAAAGTGCTCAGGGTCATTGTTTACATTGCAATATTAGCTGGAATCATAGCTGCTATTGCAGCAACTGCTTATGGCTGGGTCCTAGGTCAGACGATTTACATCACGACCTATAACACTAAAGCAGGTGTTGATTTCTGGGCAACTTGGACGCTGAAGAATAATATATTCACAGCTTCGTTACTTCTTGCTATTCTGAGCAGTCTCATCACTGTGTGGTCTCGTTCTACCTTCCTCTCATTTATTTCGGCACTCACACAAACAGGCCCTCCAAAAAAGCTCATTCTTGACCAGAAAGCCGCAATCAGCTGGAGACTCCTGGAGTTTGCTGGATTCTTCCTGTATTACGTTTCAACAGGTGGCTATTCGGTCACTGGGCAGAATGTGGCATTTCTTATGATGCTGGCTGGCGATGGATCGATCTCAATCTCTGCTTCCCAACTTGGTACACTATTTGCTCTACCATTCGCACCAGGAACTTCTGCTGCATCAATCCAATCCCTCATTCCTGCAATGGAGATGTATCAATTGTATCTTGGTCTAGTAGCTACGGTTATTTTTGCAACAGCTGTCCGTTTCGCGATAAGTATCATTACTGACCTTATGATGCAGAGAAGAGACATCTTTGTTGTGATTTCAAAGGGTCTCTTAGTAGGTGCATTAGCTCTTCTATTGGAAATTCTAGCAGTACCTACTTGGACCGTAAATGCTGGGACTTGGATGAGTTACCTTGCTATGATTATAGCCCTCGGCGCATGCCTCTTTGGTTCATTTGCGTTTATGGTTATTAGAGTTAGATCTGGTGATGTTCGACAGAGGCTCAAGACCAAGATAGATTCACTTGAAGGTGACCTTGCCCGACTTCAGGGAGAGCTTCTGTCTCTCAGACAGGAGTATGAGGCTGCTGCTCTCTCCGCAGAAGACTATCGACAACGGGTTGGGCTTCTTATGGAGGATCGAGCGAATATCGCAAACGAGCTTCGACGGCTCAAACTTGAACGTTTAATTCCAATAGGTGGAAGTCCTCGCACCTTCGCATTACTTTCAGTTTTCTTGATTGCAATCGTTATAATGCTTCCAGTCACTCAAGCACTTTACTATGGAATCCCGATGCAGGGTGACAAGTACGTAGATTGGAAATTTAACTATGAAACTGCAAAAGCTATAGATATCACAAATTGGGCTGCAGGAACAAGTAACCTTGAAATCAAATCGCTTGGTGATCTGACCTCGAATGCTACACCCGCAAGTGAAATAGAATCGCTAACTAGTGTACGACAATGGGATCAAACAGCAAGCTATTTACGTATGAAGAACCAAATCGGAGCGAACTGGATGCAGTTAGCGGATTCGGATATTGTATATCTCAAGAATCACGAATACTGGATTGCACCCTTGACTTTTGAAACCAGTGCAACACAGACCAGCTTCATAAATCAATACATCATCTATACTCATACTGAGGGACTGCTTGTTTTAGATGCATATAGTGGTGAGATAATTGAGGATGCCAATCTAGCAGCTTTACTTAATCGAACAGAAGATATCAACTGTTACTATGGTGAAGGAGGGGGATTCCTTGATAGCGTCTTTGTGAATGTGGCGAACTTCCAAGAAGTTGGGAACAGCTCATTTCAAGGAACACCCGACTATACCCTCTCAGGATTCGAATCTTTCTACTATCTCTTGACACTTGGTCCTCAAGCTTGGTCCTATTTGGGGCAGGATATGGATATGTTAGTAGAGCGTGATGTCTTATCTCGCGTTCGCTCAATAATGCTCCAAGGGCTTTCTGTGGATTCAGATCCATATATTGTGGTTAGTCCCACTGGACAAATATTCTACGCGGTTTCAATCTTTATAGATTACCCCCTCTCCACAGGATATGCCTATGAAAACTACATGCGATTCATGGGAGCGGTTCTTGTTGATATAGAAACCGGAGAGATGAACTTCTACGAATCACCAGAGACTGGTGAAAGCATCTTCTTGGATAACACATACAGATCGTACTATGATTGGCAAGAAACTCCTGAATGGCTTCAGACACAGTTGAAGTGGCCTGAAGACCTCTATGAACGACAACTTGACATCGCCTACATCTTTCACGTTCATGATCCGAATACTTGGCTTGGAGGAGTTGACTTCCACCAAAGTCCTGATGACTCTGATACCCGTTATGTTATCATGAATATAGAAGGTGAAGAACGCTTCATTGCATATCATAACGCTGAATTCAGAATTGCGTCTTCTGCTGAATCTACCCATAATCTTGCAGGTATCTATGTCATGGGTTGTGGTGATCAACGCTTTGGCGAGATGACGTTCTATAGGGCTGGTGAAAGTGGCTCATCAAATTGGCTTGGCCCAACGGCAGTAGTTCAAGCCTTCGAAACCAATGATGTGGTAAGAACACAACTGCAACTTTGGGGTGCGCATCGATATGGAAATCGTCTGCTATATCATCTGGGTGGAGACCTCTTCTTTGTTGTCCCTGTCTTTCTAGAAGTGGAAACTTCATTAAATAGGGTCATTCAGAAATTAGGAGGTGTTGGCCTTGTAGATGCCTACACCGGAGAACGTGTTACACTAGGCGAGAATGTTGTTGAGGCATACTACAAGATGTTTGGTCTTCTAAACCGGAGTATTATCGAAGCAGGCGAAGTCGGTTTTGAATCTGCAGTATTCAATCCTATCTCAATTGATTCCGGAGATCTCTCAAGTCTTGTAACTATGATGCGTAATAATGATAATGTCACACATCATCTGTATCTGGATATTGTGACAGCACCAACGAACTTGGCCTATACAGCAAACTTCTCCATCCAATGGCATGGCTTAGAAGTATTACCTGTGTTGTCTGGGTCTAATTCGACTTTCACCCTTGACATTGGAGATGTTGGTGCAGGAGATCTTTATGGTACATCGCCCTCGGTTTCAGTCGTACTACACGAAGGCACTGTTCTACAACAATTCTTGGTACAGGTAATATTGAGAACCGAGGAAGGTGTGGTCGACCAGGTCAATCTCATCCTAACAGTGACTTATTGAGATCTATACCACTCTGCAGTCGCCTTAAGACCTCTCTCAAGTGGTACCTCTGGAGAAAAGCCCAGTAATTTCTGGGCTTTCTCAATATTTCCGATGCTATCCTTGATATCGCCTATTCTAGGTTCTACATGCACTATCTCCGATTGACATCCATCTATACTCTCTTTCAGGATCCGTGCAAGTTGTAAAATGGACACTAAATTGGGTCCAGAAACATTGATTGTTGCACCAATCGCGGACTTGAGTTCTCCAGCCAGTCGAGTCGCACGCACTACATCTGTCACATGAATGAAGCTTCTAGTTTGTTCTCCATTCCCTTCTATCTTGATGGAGTCTCCCACTAGAGCTTGATTGACAAAAATGGAAATAACTCCACTGTATTCTGAATACGCCTGTCGAGGCCCATAGACATTGAAATAACGAAGGATTGTCGCATCCAGACCATATGATTTGCTATAAGAGTTGATGTACATCTCTCCTGCAATCTTCGATGCTGCGTACGGGTTTAGTGCAGTGAAGGAACAGGTCTCACGAATTGGCATATCCTCCGGATTCCCGTAGACTGCTGCGCTCGAGCTAAATACAAACCGTTTCGCATTTAGTTTTCGGGCTGTTTCAAGAACATTGACTGTTCCATTTACATTAACATCATTTACAAAGATGGGATTCTCTACAGATTCCTTAACCGACGAGATAGCAGCAAGGTGAAAGATAGTATCAATATTTTCCGCAATCATTTCTTCGAGATTAGTATCTCGAACATCAGCTTCCAGTAATCGAAATTTGTCACTCTTCATTGCTTCAGAGAGATTTTCCTTCCTACCAGTTCTCATATTATCGATACCAATCACTTTGTGCCCTTTCATTAGGAGACTATCAACTAAATGGCTTCCAATGAAGCCGCTTGCCCCAGTTACAATGATAGTATCAGTCATAATTACTTACGACTGACATTATATCCCATGTAATCCTTTCTATGAAGATTCCCGTGAAAGTCATTTGAATACTTGTGTACTCACTCTGTTGGTTGCGCTGAAGTTGCCTGATACTTTCTGAAAACGTTCACTACTGCTAGGAAGAACAGAATTGGCCCTAGGAATATCATACCAATGTATATCATACTTCCCAAAAACAGTGGGATGAATGGGATCAACGCCCAAGTTATCGCAAGCATAAAAACCATAATCATTGCCCAAGCGATTTGTCCGAAATCCAAAATTCCCGAAGGGAGCTCGATAGTCTTTCGAGTATCTCTAGGACTGACGAATATGAGAGTTATCACAATAATGTAGAAAGCTATTGTCAGCAGTATTGTCCCTATGCCCGGGATTTTCTCAGGCCTATTTGTTAGAAATAAGACCGCGTAAATTGCAACCAGGTATACTCCTAAAATGGACATCCCTCTCTCTCCAAGACGAAGTGATTCTAGAGTGAGTGTTTTTTTATTCCATGATGTTACTATCCAGCTCAAAATGAAAATATACCCAAAATTAACAGCCCCCGAAATCAAGATTGCCAAGACATCCCCATAGAGTCCATTGGTAATGAAGAATGAAGTTACGACCGTGAAAATGCCAAGTACGATTTTATTACGCGTATTTTTTGATATTATCTTAAGGTGAGATGTGTGTATAGCGCCAGCATCACCTTTGTTTGTTCCTTGAACGATTATTTGAAACACAAGTATTGGAACAATGAATGAGAAGAATGCATGCCAGAATAGTGCAATTACCAGGAATTCTCCAACAGCAAATCCAAGGAACGTTCCAAAAATAGGATCCTGTCCTATATATCCCGCCCAAATCACTTTTGTAATCCACGCCTCAAATAGTCCGAAAATTACGCCCCATAAGTACAGTTGAGTGAGAGATGTGCGTTCATATCTCATTGCTAGATTAAGAAGAAGTAACGCATGTGCCCAGTATAGAGGAAGGATCAGAAACCAGTCTGAAGCCCCTAGGAACCATAATGGTGAGGTTCCTGCAAATACTTGTGAAAAAATCATTGAAAGAAATCCAAAGAGGACTATTGCCAGTATATTAGATCCTTTCGTTGCTCCTCCTTCTGACATGGTATGTGCAAACAACAAACGCCTTTATCAAAGCATGGGGAAACTCAAAATATAGCCATGTACTTTGTATATATCATCGAAACCGAGGATGGAACATATTACACTGGAATGACTAATGACCTAGCTAGGCGTATGTGCGAACACCTATCCAACAGCGCCAATTCTGCAACATACCTCCGGACTCACAGACCTAAGTTCGTTGTTTATACTAAAGAGTGTTCGACCCGGGGAGATGCGATGAGATTAGAGAATCGTTTGAAGAAAGATCGCAAGTTCA
>CAZMBV010000134.1:0-6958 GCA_964564335.1 uncultured archaeon | reverse complement strand
CTTCGATACCCCTATATTTCATCATTGGATGGGCAATCCGGAGTCTTCAGCCATGGGCATGGAAAGTATCCGTAATCGCCAATATGATTTTTCTGATCATTAATTTAATTGGTGCAATTGTACTCACCGCATTACTAAACATTGTATTTCTATTTGTACTCTTCAGTTCTGATGTAAAGCAAGCACTAGCTCCAATGAACGAATGATATCGCTAGTACAAATATAGTCAATGAGGCAAGTTATTAAGAAGAATCAGTCGACAAAATAAAATACTGGATAAACTGCCCAGAGTTGACCCTACCATGCCAAAGGTTGCTGTTGTCAAGACCTCTCCTAAAACGATAGACCAAGATATAGCAAGAGTAATGGATCTTGCAGACTATGATAAGTTCGTGTCAAAGGATGTTGCAACCAGTATCAAACTAAATCTATCGTGGAGTAAACTCTATCCAGCATGTTCAACCAACCCGTATATCTTCGATGGACTTCTAAAGAAATTAATTGCAGATGGGTTTGACAACAGGAAGATACAGGCTGTTGAGAATGAGACCGTTGTGACCAACATCTTTGCGGGAGTGAGAAACAACAATTGGTACCCAGTCATAAAGAAACACAAAATTAAGTTTCTCCCATTAATCAATGCTACCTATGTAGATGTGGATTTACCACAGAAGACTCTGGTTCTAGAAGATATTTTCGGAGAAACAATAGCACCCAAGGAAATCTTTGGGACAAATATCATTCACCTTCCCACTATAAAGACACACGGTCACACTCAAATGACAGGTGCACTGAAAGATAGTTTTGGTCTTTATCTCACAAAGAATAGACACCTCGCACATTTGAAAATACATGAAGTGCTTGTTGATTTGCTTCTCTTACAGAAAACAATTTCTCATTCTGAATTTGTATTGACAGACGGAACAATAATTGGTGATGGAGCAGGACCAAGAACAATGATTCCCAGGGTAGGTAATGTTCTAATTGCTACTTCAGATATGGTGGCAGCAGATACCGTTCAAACCCGATTAATGGGTATAGATCAACAATCAGTTCACAAACTTCAGATTGCTAACAAATTAGGGCTTGGGGAATCTGATCCTAACAAGATAGATATCGAAGGTGATTTCGAATCATGGGAGGATCTTCCTAATTTCCATTTGAGTACTGGTAAGAGCCCCGTGATCACGTGGAATCGTGGGTTTCTGAAATTCCCGGGAATGGAAACTTTATTGTTCAGGTCACCCCTTATGTGGTTACCCACTCAGCTCAGCGGTCTTTATCATGATGGAATCTGGCTTCCCTTGAAAGGGAAGAAATGGGTGAAGTGGTTTCTAGAAGAAACCGAATGGGGTGCCCTTTGGGACTCATATTCAGAAAAATAGGAGATCAGTAAATGGCTGCAAAAGACTATCTCAGACTACTGAGACCAGCGCAATGGTATAAGAATGCACTTGTCTTTTTAGCAATTATATTCTATGAAACTCCTTTAGAACGTCCCTGGCCAGTAGGCTATATTCCAGCCCTTCTCGACATGTCAAAATTCTACGTTTTCCATCTACCGTTAATCTTAGGTTTCCTCATATTCTGTGCAGTTTCTAGTGCGACCTATATTATCAATGATATCCAAGATTTGGAAGCAGACTCAGTACACCCAGAAAAAATGAATAGACCTCTTCCAGCAGGAGCAGTTTCTCGATCAACTGCCATAGTTCTATCTATTGTGCTTCTTGCAACTGGACTTACCTCAGCACTCTCTCTCAATTGGTTATTCTTCTTAATTGTTATTTTATACATCGTTAATTCTCAACTCTATAATGCATATCTCAGAAAATGGGCTATTGTTGACGTAGCAACCATTGGCATTGGTTTCATTTTAAGAGCCATTTCAGGTGCAATATTACTCAATGCACCCTTCACATCATGGCTTGTGATTGGAGTCTTCTTCTTTGCTCTTGTACTTGGATTTGGAAAAAGAAAGAATGAGCTTCAATACTTAGGAGATGACGCAGCTTCACATAAACCAGTATTTAAACAATATACAGATACTATTCTTGACCATGGAATTAGTATGTCTGCAACATGGTTTGTATTCTTCTATACAATGTATTGCTACAATGTATTCGGAGATAACTTTGATTCACAGCCGGTATTGCTAACAGTACCAATTATGGCAGGACTAATACTCAGATATGTCTACTTGATTCATATTGGAAGTCCGGTCGGTAGGAAACCACACCTAGCATTCAAGGATAAAGGGATTCTTATTGGTGGAATCCTGTTCGTCATCACATTAGCATGGACTTTGTTCTTCTGGAATATAATTCTTGACTTTATTGGAAACCTCTTCCTAACAATCCTACCATAGGTGTTCAAAATGAATAGTCGCCTATCAGCCTTTGACCTGCATATGCATACATACCACTCAAAGGATGGATTTCAAAGTCCTTACAACTTGTTTAAGATGATGAAGAAGAAAGGTCTCAGGGGGGTTGCCCCAACTGAACATTGGCGAGCGGCCACTCTAAAGGTCATTCAACGTGAGGATAGATTTATCCTACCAGCCTGCGAGTACAAATCCAGTGACTACGGAGAACTGATAGGTCTCTTTATTTCAGAACATGTCGAGGATAGAACATTTGCAGAGATTGCAGAAGATGTACACGCGCAAAATGGATTGATAATCCTACCACATCCTATGGACCCTTTGAGAAAACATGCAGCAATTAGAAGAGGCTTACCTGAAGAATCAATCATTAAACATGTCGATCTCATTGAGGGAATTAACTCTCGGTGCATTATCAACTTATTCAACACACGAGCACAGAAACTGGCAAAGCGATTGAATAAACCTGTGACTGCTGGTAGTGATGGTCATTCATTTCTGGAAATGGGTCATGCTAGGACCTGGCTTCAGGATATTGAAACCGCAGACGATATTTACAGAGAACTTAAAGATGGAAGAACCCAGATCAGTGGATATCCATCAATATTCTTCTGGCACATTCCAACAATGCTCTGGCAACGAATCAGGAGGATTGCATATGATGCCTGGTGAAGAAGAAATCGGAACTTCGAGTAGGTCTTTCATTAGTCCTAGGAATATTACCATCTTCATTGTCCTTAGTATGATTGTCTTTGGACTAGTTGGCATGTATGGTGACCCTGATGATGTATTTCAGGCACTAAGTGCAATCCCGTGGTATTGGGTCTTACCTCTTATGATGGCATTGTCATTTTTGAACTACATCTTTCGTTACATCAAATGGCAATATTTTCTCAAGAGGATTGATGTACACTTAAGTCACAGAGACAGCTTCAGTATCTTCTTAGCCGGTTTCACACTTACGACAACGCCAGGAAAAATAGGTGAAGCTGTAAAGGGATATTTCGTTCAAGCGTTAGATGGCACTCCAGTAGTCAAAACGATTCCAATTGTTGTTTCAGAACGAGTTACTGATCTTCTCGCAATTGTCATTCTCGCTCTTGTCGGTTTCACTTTGGGTGTCAATACTGGAGATCAGTTACTCACGGTTCTACTTCTAGGTGCAGCAGTTCTTGGTGGAGCTATTGTTCTTGGATCTAGGACATTTTACCAGAAATTCCTTTCAAAATTAACTTCGATGGGTCCATTAAAGAGATTCCAAGAAAGTTGTGATATCATTGAAGATACCATGACAAAAACAATCAGCCCAAGACCTATGCTTCTTAGCACAGCAATAAGTGTTCCAGGATGGTTTATGGAATGCCTTGAACTATGGTTGCTGCTAGCTCTCTTATCTGGTGAGCATCTATCGCTCTCATTACTTTTGATTGCGACATTTGTTCATGCCACAGCTTCAATCATAGGTGCACTCACATTCTCACCAGGTGGTGTGGGACCATATGAATTGACTTCGTTAGCTCTCATCCCTCCGCTTCTTGGACTAACAAAAACAATTGCAAGTGCGGCAACCATATTGATTCGTGTCATGACTCTGTGGTTCAGTGTCATTGTAGGATTCATTGCATTAAGTATAGTGACTCGTCGCGCGAGCAAGGTATCAAAATTGACACAGCAAGCTTAAAACCAAGTTCCAAATCATCCATCTCAGTGAGTAATAATGAAAGATTCACTTGAAACGGCCGTGAGAAATGCGGAGGAAGTAGTAACAGTTGATGAAGTACGGAATATTCTAAGAGATAAACCAAACTTCAACTTCTATTATGGTACAGCTCCGACAGGTCCGTTTCATTTCGCATATATGATTCCGCTCAACAAACTGATTGAACTAGCGAAATTAGGTGGTAAAGGTACTGTTCTATTAGCAGACTTTCATGCACACCTTGATGACCAGAAGACATCCTTTGAAGATATGGATATTCGTTCTAAATACTATGAGGAGTGTATCAAGGGAATCTTTGGAAAAGATGCGAAGTTAATGGAATATGTTAGAGGCTCAACCTACCAGAATAAAACAGATTATGTTGAAGACTTATTCAAGATAGCTGCGAAAGTCACAACAAAAAGAGCACTCAGAGCAGCAAGCGAAGTTGTTCGAATGAGTGGAGATGCAAAGGTGTCAGGCCTGATGTATCCACTTCTTCAGATACTAGATGTGAAATATCTGGAATCAGACATCATTGTTGGAGGTATCGATCAAAGGAATATCTACATGCTAGGAAGAGAACTCCTTGAGAGTATGGGATTCCAGAAAGGAACTTACATCTTTATGCCACTCCTACCATCATTGAAAGGTGGAGGAAGTAAGATGTCAGCAAGTGATCCATTGTCACATATTCGCGTTACAGATAGTGTGAAAGAAATCGAATCTACAATTAAGAAAGCATACTGCCCTGCGGGAGCTTTGGAGCAGAATCCAATCACAAGCACAATGAGATACATTATCTTCCCACGCTATGAGAAAATTGTAATCAAGCGAAGTGAGAAGTTCGGGGGAAACCTCGAATTTACATCAATCGATGAATTTGAGAAACAATATGTCGACAGTAAGATACACCCTGTGGATGTCAAACAAGCAGTAAGCGAGTATTTGGTTGGGCTGCTTGAGCCTGTCAGGAAGTACTTTGAGAAGCACGATGACATATTAGCTGAAGTGGAAATAACATTTGAATAAAAAGGAAACAGCTGGCGCAAAAGCCAGCTGTACATAGTTCTTTTAATCTAGTTCAATCCCAAGACTATCAAGAAGAGCATCAAGATCTGCTTTTGAGAGAGTCTTGGCTTCCTCGAGGATGATATCAATCTCTTCACCAGCCATTCCCTTCTTGAGGAGTTTCTTTCGCAAGTCCTCTAGCTCACCTGGTAAATCAGATAGTGGGATATCCTCTGTAGAAATGACCTTTTTGACAGGACCTGCTAAGACATCAGCTCTACGAGCTTTCTCTTGATCGATAACTTCTTTCAAAAAGCCAGGTCTCTCACTTGCTTTCATTCTTCCAATGTCTGCTCTAAATGCTTCGATTTCTTCTTCACCTAATCCAGTTATTGATGCAAGTTCCTCAAGGAGGTCATTAACTTCGGGCACTGTTGTAACGATTGATTCAGGGGCAATATCTTCTAGAGGTTTCTGAATTTTAATAGCCGCTAAATCTTCATTAACAATTGCCCTAGCTAGTTCTTGTCTTGATGAAACCTTAGGAGGCTTAGGAATACGACCTTTACGGAGTGCTCTAATCATTCGATTCAACGCGCGAATCAGCACAGGAATACTCCAGATTCGAACATATCCAACAATCAATAGAGCGACAATTAACAGGCTGAAACCTCCCATAATTGCCACATTCTGTTGGAACTGCACAGCTTCAGATACATCAGACACAATATCGAATTCTATAGTCTGGCCATCAAAACCTTCTTTCGTAAAAGTGACTATGACGTGTAGAGTCTTAGGTTCTTCAGCTCTGAAGTAAAATGTGTATACGCCATCAACTTCAGTCATTAGATTGTCGAAATAAAATAAGCTTTTATTGGAGTATTGGAACGTGAAGGTAGCACCACTAATTCCAATGTTATGATCTATATCAAGGTAGGTTATTTCTAAATCGAAGCTAGCTCCTGGTTGAGTTTGAATCGTTTGATTAGAAGCTATAACACTTGTTCTAACAGTTCTCACAGTAATTTCCAGTGAAATTGGAGCGATAACGTACTTTGTTGTACTAAAGTAAATATCAAAGTAATATGTCCCATAAGGAAGATTACCGCTCACAGTGAGGAGGTATTCACCACTCTCTAGCAATTCAAGCTCGAAATCACCTAATTGAGGTGAGCTGGCGATTCCAATAACATCTGTTATCAGAGAGCTATCACGATTGTTACGAACCTCATACGGTACCAGAATTGTATCATTGATAGGTGATGAGAATTCACTTACACCGAATATCGTTGCAGGAGTAGCATAGATCTCAATCTTTGCTGAAGCCGTTTTAGCAGTGTAATTCAACAAGTTGAATCTTACGACCAAATCATAAAGACCTGGAGTAGTCAATGAAATATGGAGAGTAAAGATGTAGGTTCCGTTGGAAAGCCGCTGTGGTTCTCCTAGCGTTCCACCTTCCCAAGTCGCTTCTACATTCGCATTCGGAATGCCAGTGAAGTGTTGTAGATTGTAATAGTAGAAACGATAGTACAATGTATCTCCATAGTATCCACTCTGTAACGTATTATCTTCTTTTACAGCTGCTTCAGTAGGTATCGAAAGTATTGTCACTATAACCGATTTCAATGCAGTTGCATACCCGGTTTTGTTTGCGGACAATCGTAGATAGAGAGATCCAGCTGAGAGAGAGCTGATATCGACAATTCCCCAGTATGTATGATTTGTCAACTCCGTCAGAGCACCAGTTAGGCTTCCTAGAGTGTAAGTTACATTTGCACTATCTACAAGTGAATTGTAGTAGGTATCATTGTAAATCGCTAGGACAGAAACAGAGTCACCAAAGAATACTGTAATCAGAG
>CAZMBV010000133.1:0-7094 GCA_964564335.1 uncultured archaeon | reverse complement strand
ATGGATATGCGAACAGCAGGAAAAGCCCTAGAAGAATTCCTCTGGGATACTGAGAAGCACAAAGAAATCAAGTTTATTCGAGGCAGGGTATCAGAGATTCAAGAAGATCCTGATACGCATGATCTGTTTGTGAAGATGGAGGATACTGAGAGGGGAGATATTATTGAGATTGACAAGATCTCCATGGTAGTTCTTAATTCAAGTTTCAGACCTAGTAAGGACTTTGAAGAACTTGCTAAGATTTTGAATATTGATGTTGATGAAAATGGTTGGATTAAAGAGAAGCATTCCAATGCCGGTGCTTTAGAAACAAACCGTCCGGGTATCTTTGTTGCAGGATGTGCGCATGGTCCAAGAGATGGCACCGATTCTGTCAACGAAGGCAAGGGAGCAGCAATGGTTGCTCATTCCATTCTTCCAATTCCCATACCTGAAGAACCTCCCGAGATTCCGCCAGCAGATATGGGCGACGAACCAAGGGTTGGAGTCTTCATCTGTCATTGTGGAGGAATCATCTCCAGTGAGATAGATACAGCAGCACTTGCTGAGTGGGCAAAGGATATTCCAAACGTTGCCTTTTCTACTGATTATATTTTCATGTGTTCTGATCCAGGACAGGAACTTGTAACCAATGCAATCAAAGAACACAAACTGAATCGTGTTGTGGTTGGATCTTGTTCACCTCTCCAACACGAAGGAACTTTCAGAAGTGCAATGGAGGCTGCAGGTCTTTCAGGGTATTACCTAGTAGGACCTGTCGGACTCAGAGAACATCTTGCACTTGTTCATACTCAAGAAGCTCCTGAAATACGACAAGAGAAAGCACAAGATATGATTCGCAGCGGAATAGCAAAAGCTCTACGCAATGAAGAAGTTCCTCAGAAAGTTGTAGAGGTCACCCGCACATCAATGGTTGTTGGTGGTGGGGTATCAGGAATGACAGCCGCACTAGATATTGCAAGGAAAGGGTTTGATGTTATTCTTGTTGAGAAGCAAGAGATGTTGGGAGGCAGATTGAATGATTTATACAACGTCTTCCCAAAGATGAACTCTGCTCAAGAGATTATAGATGATTTGATTGCACGAATAAAGAAAGAGAGTAGAATCAAAGTCCTTCTAAACACTAAACTCGTAGGTAGAGATGGAGCATATGGAAATTATGACATCGAACTTGAAGATGTCAATACTGGAGAACGGACAATACACAGGATTGGAACAATGGTCCTTACACTGGGGATGGATACTTATGATCCAAAAGAGGGAGAGTATGGTTGGGAAACAGTTCCTCAAGTTATTACAACCATGGACTTTGAGAAGAAGATTAAGAGCGGAGAATTGAAGAAGGCTCCAAAGAATCCAGTATTCATACACTGTGTCGGATCAAGGCAAAATCCTGGTGAAGGTAACAGATACTGCTCACGAGTTTGTTGTTCTGCAGTCATTTCAATGCAACACGAACTCAAAGAGATGTTCCCGGATGTCAAGATATTCTCAGCCTTTAAGGAGAACATTCGTCCATTCGGAAATGGGATGGAAGAAATGTGGAGAGAGAATAGGCAGAAGGGTGTTGCATACCTCCGTTGGGAACGTGAGCAACCTGTAACAGTTGAACAATCACCAGATGGAAAAGAAGCAATTGTGACCGTTTATGATACCCTCTCACAGGAGACCTTCAAGATCCATTCCGAGATGATAATCCTAGCATTAGGTCTTGAGGCACCACATGATGTTAATGAGGTGACAAAGGGCTTGGGAATCAATAGAGGTCAAGATGGGTTCCTAGCAGAGATGCATATGAAGTTCAGACCAGTCGAAACCACTGTACCAGGGGTGTTTGTTGGATGTACCTATGCCAAGGATATTGAAGATTCAGTAAACCAAGCTAGAGCAGCAGCAAATGAAGCATGCATACCTCTTAACCTAGGAACTGTTGAGATAGAACTTCTCACCGCAGAAGTCAATCAGGAGCTTTGTGTTGGCTGTGATCTCTGTCACTATTCTGAGATTTGCCCCTATGATGCAATCTCAATGGTTGAAATCGAACCGGGTGTAAAGAAGAGTGTTACAGATGAGATGCGATGCGAGGGATGTGGTGCATGCGCGGCTATATGTCCAACTGGTGCAAGAGACCTGAGATGGTGGCGCGAGGAAAGCATTCTTGATGAAGTTGAAGAAATGCTCAAGGAGTGAGTGAATTGACTTCTATGTCTAATCTTCGAGCAATATGGATGGTTCTCAACGATCTCATGGGAGACCTAGAGAAGAACGGCGTTTCTCTTTCAGACCTAGCATATGCAGACCTTCGCAATTCAAAGATGGTCATTGAATATTTGGATTCATTTGAAGATGAGATACGAGCAGGAGAAGGTGGCGACACACAACTCAAACTCGAGATAGAGCAGAAAGTGCTTGTTCTCAAAGATTCTCTCCTGATCCGTGCCCAAGATAAAGTTGGGAAAGAGTTTCGGGATAGTTGGGAACTCAAGTTTGAGCAGGTTGCGGAAGGTAAACTCGATAACGTTGCTGAAGAAGCAAAGACTCCTATTTCAGATATTCCACGAGATAAAGATACAGCCTACTTTCGAATCAAGTTACCAGATGAGATTCCGGTAGAGGTCATTTCAGAACTAGCAGAAGACTGTCAAGTCAATGTATCACTAGATGGTGATAGACATCTCCAAGTTAGTGGAAAGAAAGAATGCGTTCGTGATGCTATGAAGAGACTTGGCGAGTTGTTCTATGGTGAGAGCAAGCTAAAGTAATTGGCGCCATTATCTGGAAGTTAACGATTTTTAATGCATGGACTTAATATTACAGAGGTAACGTCCTACAATTATGAAAGCCACTAGGCTCTATACTCGAGTCTATCTGGCGCGATCAAAAGACCGCCGGGAGATTGACGCAGTCGAAGATTTGAGCAAGATCAAGATAGAGAATTTTAGTAGTTTCAAACCAAACTAGAATGGACCTTAGCAGCAGATCTTAGTGATATTGGTGATGTGAAATGAGGTCTATGAAGACTGCTTTTGAGTATTTGAAGCATTCTGAAGGTTCTTGATGCCGTAGTAAACTAAAGGATGTCTATTCGTCCCCATTATTTTTGGGTTCCAAAATCGTCATTATAAATAGAAGAAACTGATTGCTATTTGTGAAAAACATGAAGAGTCAGCACGTTTCCAAAGTAATTCTGGTTGCATTGATGTTCTTGTTAGTGGCATCACTATCGCCAACCACCGCGTTCACACCTAGCGATGATGATACCACAACTGAAACAGAGAGCATGCAAGATATGCACGATGATATGCATGATGGTATGCACGAAATTGACGAGCATCGAGATCCAGAAGGCACTGTGTGGATTGAAACTGATGTTATGACTGTCACACTTGCTCCAAATATGCCAATCTATCAGTATTGGTATGCAGGTGATGAAAATGGCAGTCTTGCCAGATTCATGGTAGGCTACATGATGATTGTTGAGTTTGAAGACACCAATGCGGATGGTGTCTATCAACCTAATGAGACTTTATCCTTTGCTCCCCTAGATGCGTTCGAATGGAGTCTTCAGACTGGTCAAGTTACAAATGAACTCGATGAAGTCACTGAGATATTTGCTTCATATACAAAAGGCGGATTAAGCAGTAGCTGGGAGGATGACTGGTTTAAGGACTGGATGCCTGAAATTACTGAAGGGGAAGAGAGTCCAGTTGCACTTTCTAGTGAAGACAATTCTGAATCCGATAGATTCTCTGGGATGACTCTCCGTTTCTACGGTCATATATACACATCAGATTTCTCAGGCAACATAACTGATGACTTTGGAGTATCATCCAATTACACTGTTGAGGGAGGAATGGAACTCAAGGTTGATATCGAAATTGGTAACTTCCCATTCATATCGAACACTTCAAAGGTTACAATTCTCAATTATCTAAGAGAAGATGTTGCATCAAGTGGCGAGTATGAACATTGTTTCAATCTTCATGAAGACCATGGAGACAATGAGGTAGACTCTGAAGATATCTCAGATGACCATGGAATCATGTTTGAAGACCACGATGAAAACCATGATGGAAAAGATGATGATATTCAACAACTCTCATTCATTGATACAACCACTGATGAGGTTAGAGGTCTCTATTCATGGCTAAACAAAGCTGTAATAACTGACCTTAATGGGACTGCAACTGCAGTCGATGTTGAAGCATCATACTGGACTGATGGCAATGGTCTCTTGCTTTTCTTAGCATACCCTAACTTCGATGGTGGGTCGTTGCTACACGATCCTTCAATGAGGCTATTTGATACTCAATCACCCGTCATTCAGCCATCAGGATTATTGAATGTCCCAATGGAAACTATCGCATTGATTGGGGTTGCAGCAGCAGTAATCGTTGTTGTAGGCCTTGCGATAAAACGTCACTAGTGAGAGGAAGTACGCTTCCTCTTCTTTTTTCTTTCATAACATATGTATTATTAATCATAGATACAAACTGTGAGATGGTTTACATGCCTGTCACAACAAAGAGCTTGCAATTTGCTGCACTACTCCTCATTGTATGCTTTCTAGCATTTACTGTATCGATTGATGCTCAATCGGATTCACAAGATTTGTTGATGACAAATATGAAGATTCATGCAGAACTAGGTAATGATTGTAGTACCATTATCATTTTGGAAACTGGATTCAGTAATCTAGGAAGTACTGGTTTAACTTCATTTGATTTACGAGTTGATGTGAGAGAACTCCAAGTAAATGAAGCTACTATCAATGGGTCAATTGTAGAAACAACAGTGACATCAAGAGAAAATTTTGTGATAGTTTCGATTTTTCCAGACACTACAATATTAGTAGGAGGTAAAGGTAATCTCATACTCAATTTCACAGCAAAATGTCTTCAAGAAATAATTGGGCTGAATAATGATGGCTCAATGTATGATAGTCATCTAATTTACTATATACGATCATTAAATGAGATACAAAATCTGACATTCTCTGTAGCTCTTCCACAACACGCGATAATTAGTCAGGATGCAGCTGCACCACTCTTTCCAAATCCAACAGGAAACCATACTGATGGAAGCAAGCCAATTTTCGTTTGGCATGTTGATGTTCTTCTTCCAGGGCAGGAAGTTGTCTATATTATAAAATATCAGATGCCTGCAGCACTTATTGATAAGGCTACAGACCCGATCGCATCGAACCCTCTCTTTATTGTCATCATCTCAGCAGCATCAGCAGGTCTAGCTGTGCTTCTAATTGAGAGAATACCAGGTTGGATTAAAGGTCTGAATTCCAGGGAATTAATTGTAAGTGGTAAGATTTCCAGTCAGGAACAGGAAATTTTAGACCTTCTTAACACGAGGGGTGGTTCATGTCCTCAGAGAGAGATCTATGAACATCTGGATATGTCCCAATCTATGGCTAGCATGATGCTTACCTCCTTAGAAGGACGAGGTCTCATTAGGAGACTCCGAAGCGGTAGAGAGAATATTGTGCATATTATGGAGGATTAAGATTCTTCCACCTTAATGCCTAACTTTTCCCATGCAGGTGTACTCTTCCGCTGCATGTATTGTAGATGTGTTGCTAGACCAAATTCATCAGGCGCGTGTCCAAAAGCAAGAGCTAGTAGTTCCACTACATGGAGAATATCGATTGTGTATTCCTTCTCAAAGTATTTCTGTATTTCAACCTGACCCATATCCAATTGCAGTTCACAAAATGGACATGGTGTGATCATCATATCGGCTCCACCAGCAGCTTTGAGACTCTCGAACTTCTGCCTAGTAAAATCTAGTGCAATCTTCACATCTGCAGTCCTAACAGCACCACCAGCACCGCAGCAGATGAGTTCATCTTTGTAAGGTACATAAGTTGCTCCAGATGTTTCACAAAGTTCCCGAAAGATATGTGGCCTTTCGGAATCGTCTTTTTTCTTGAGATTCTTAGGACGCATCCAATGGCAACCGGGATGAAGTGCCATTCGTACTCCAGTGAAAGGTCGAATCACCTTCTCTCTAATTCTATCAAGTCCTGCTATTTGTATGAGAGCATCAACATAGTGCCAAACTTCTATTGTTCCTTTAAACTCACGATCAATCACTGCAAGATTCTCGTTGACTGCATCCCTGAGTTCATCATCATGTTTCAATTCATGATTTGCTTCCCATAGACTAGCAAAGCAACCATTACATCCAGTGGTTATCGGATGGCCTCCAGCTTCAGCTATAGTAAGATTACGAGCAGCAATAGTTGCCCAAGTAATACGATCGAAGGACCCAAAGACACCAGGTGCAGGACAGCATGTTGCACCGTCCATGTCAAGAAGTTCCATTCCAAGGTCTTTGAATACTAACTTGACTGCGCTCTCAATACTTGGATATCTATGAGGTATAATACAACCCAGAAAGTGATAGAATGATTCATTTGTCATATATTATTCCTCCTTCTGCTTTTTTTCTTCAACCAGTTTATCAAAACCAGTCTTCTTTGCGATTTTCTTTATATCTTCTATAGCTTCAGCATACCTACTTGCATTAGGTGGTACTCTCTCAAGACCAACCTTCTCACGTAGATTCTCCCAGGATTCTTTATCCAATGGTACTGCATGACCAGCTTCGAGAACCTTCAATGCAGTCTTCTGGTGAGGCTCGAGCATATATCCCTCTGCTACTGCAATATTTCTGATTGCTTTAATTACGTCTGTTGGTTTAACATCTTGAGGACAACGATCTGTACATGTGTAACAAGTTGTACAATACCAAAGCTCTAGTGAAGAGATACATTGTTCTTTCAGACCGAGAAGTGCCTTCCTGATTATTCCTCGAACGAGATAGTTAGTACGGGCTCCAGCAGGGCAACTACCAGAACATGTCCCACATTGGTAACAATTCTGGATATTTGGACCACCCGTCTTCTTAATCATCTGAACAAAGGAATCATCTGGAGTGTCGATATCAAACACGGTTTTTTCTTCTATACTCGTCAAGATGTTACACCGACTGCCGGGGTGGGCTAGAATCCTCCCCTTAAATCCGTTACCGAAAGGTCGTTAAGTTAAATTGAGTATGAGTAACTCAATCCTTATATC
>CAZMBV010000132.1:0-7150 GCA_964564335.1 uncultured archaeon | reverse complement strand
ATGGCGGCCTCCTAAGAGAATCGAACTCTCAACGCTTGCACGTTCACGGGTTTGAAGCCCGCGGAACCAGACCACCAGTTCTGTAGAAGGCCAATAATGAACTAAAAATCTTCAATCGGTAATCCAAATTAAACTAAAGGTAGCGGCTTATTATTTCGTGCGTTCCTCGTTTCCACTCGATACTCTTCTTAGCTAATTCAGCAGCTATATTTCCTGGCAAAGGTTGCTCACGAGGCAATGATTCAATATTCGATAACCAACCTGAAGTTGTAAGTAGGAGTGGATTAACACTCTCATCTCCTTCAGTTGCTTTAATCATCATCTCTCTTCCGTGGGCTACCTGATAATATACCTCACTAAGTGGGGTTTTTTTCAGAATTTTATAGACGACCATGTCCCAGCACGTTTTAGCTACAAGGGCTCTTCGAAGCTTAGACCTGTCCTCTTCTGGAAGTGCTTTGAATTTATTAATGGATTCCTCTAAATTCTCCATAATGCCATCCAGGTACACTTTGAGCGCGACTTCATCCATGCCCTGTGCGTGGAGCTCGACTGATGCTTCTTCTTCATTAACCTTGACAGAAGCAAATGCTTTATCACCCGCAATTTGAAGAGAAAACTTCGCAAATCCTTGAAAGCTTGTACTCTCTGCTTCATTATATTCCTCGAGTAGCACGTTGGGTTTGGAAGAAATTGCATACCATGCCACTCTAAAAACTGCAGCAGAATCTTCTGAAACATACCTTTGTATCTGAGATATTTCAGCCATGTCGTCTATTGTATCCACTTGTCTGGCCCTCCCTCAAGGACTCCTTGTTTATCCACTAGCTTCCTTATAGAGTTTAGTTGTAGCTGTTTCAACGTCTTCTTTTCTAACTCCGATAGCTGCATTCATCACAATATAGCTATGAGGATAGCCTTCTGTTGATGACCCATATTCACCGCTCTCCACAGCTCTTGGTCCCGTCACCCTTGAATTATAGAGTCTAGCTCCAATATCGTGTACATCTAAGCCATCCATGGATATTGCAAATGCTACTGGATTCTTCACTTTCAATACACGTTGACCTAGTTTTTCAGCGACATTCAGAAGATTTTCTTTCAAGAGTCTCAGATTCTCTAGCTGGTGTTTCTGCAATTGTTTGTATCTCTCGTGACCAAGAGATAGTAGAGCAGCCAGAGTCTGAATAACAGGGGCTGCACTAGCCCGTCCTGCATAGGTTTCTGAAGTCCAGGAAATGACCTCCTGTTTTGGAGATACCACAACTGAGCCACCTACTGGAGCTAAGAAATTCTTGTCACTACTTTGTACTATTGCATCGACCCGTCCAGCATCGATTGCAGACCGTATTTGCATCATTATTTCCTGGGATTGAACTCCATATGCATTGTTGATCACAAAAGGAATGTCGTGATCCGAACAGATACGGGCAATTTGCTTCACAGGGTCTGATTCACGCGGTGGAAAGAATGTGGTAGTAGCAAGAACTGCACACTCCTTTGTTTTACTGATACTTTTTTCGAATTCTCTGAGATCCATTCGAACTGCATCATCCTCAATAAGCGTTGGGATTGATGCCTCCTCTAATCCCGCTAGAGCAATACCTCGCTTCGGCGAGGCATGATCTATTCGTGGGTAGATTACTTGCTTGATTCCTAGTTCTCTTTTGAGTGCACCCAATATTAACGCAATACTCATTCCAGTAGATACCGGGGTGACTAATCCTGCTTTTACATTACTGAGACCCAATTTTCTAATTGCATCCAGGGCTATGCTGTTTGCTATTTGTTGCATCAATGAAGCCCCAGCTGCTTTCGGTTGTGGTGCTGAAAGTTGACCACTTCTACCAATTCCATGATTGAAGCCAGCCGCTAAACTGGCAATGTATGGTGATGCAACACGAGCTTCACGCTCTCCTACTCTTACAGCTTCTGGATCTTTATCGGTATCCATCGATGAAAGAATCTGGACCATTAATTCAAGTTGAAGATCCGTTAATCCTGTATCTGGAAAGACTCGTCTATTCAGAACATCACGAACGGGTGCAAGTAATGAATCAATAGTCGTTCGGCCTCTGCGTGCTATGCTCTCTGGAATTGTCTTGTCCAGAATTCTATCGATCTCATCATGGTCCAAAGCTAAATTCCTCCATTACAAGACGCTCATACTGCACATCATCATCTTGCATGACTTCCTTATCAAAAGCTACTGAAACAACACCCCGTGTACCGAATGGGGTCTTAATAATTCCAACTGCACCGTTTGTTGTCATGACTTGTGACCCTACAATGGATTCTGCCACGCTTTTACTAGATGCTAATCCTATGACTAGAACATCTTTTTCTCGTACTCGCTGAATCTTTCCATTTCGAATCTTTCTTTTGTTTAGAACGACTTTTTCTAATATTTCTGAAATTCTACCAGAACCAATTATTCTCATTTGATCTTGTGCTAAGTCAGTACGAAGAAGCAAGACTTTAGCTCTCACGTCTATTGCAATGGGCCGTTGGAGGACCAAAGCTGCATTAAATGAACCGGCCTTAAACTCATCTAGCACTACTCGATTTCCATCACGTATCTCGAACGGGATGATTTTTGATGTAATCATTGGCATGCCTATTGCTACACTGATGACCATATTCTGTGTAATTCTCCCACGATAGAGCGGATTAGTTTCTGCATGAATTGCTACTGCATTGGAAATAGGAATAGACCCTGGTGTTCCCAAGTAGTCACCTCGTATGATTTGTGTATAATCGATTTCAGGTGTATTAATACCAACGCGGTCTCCTGCGGATGCTTCTTTGCGGCTTGTGCCAAATGTTTGAATTGATCGGACTTTGCTAGTAATTCCTGATGGGAAAAATTCTACGGCATCATTTGTTGATAGATGCCCTCGAAGAATAGTACCTGTAACAACAGAACCATGTCCTTTTACTGAAAATGCATGATCTATAGGTATCAATACCGGACCATCAGTGAATCTTGTTCTAGGAACTATTACTTTGAGAAGGGCTTTGCGTAAATCATCGATACCCTCTCTGTTTTGTGATGAAACTGTAACGTATTCTACTTTGTTGAAACCTGCATCTCCTACTATCTTCTTCATCAAAGCTTTTACTTCTGCTAATCGTTTATCATCAACCAAATCACTCTTTGTAATCGCGACGACCACCGAATCGATTTCCATAGAACGTAGAACAACGAGATGCTCTCCAGTCTGTATTTTTGGTCCTTCATCAGCAGCAACGGTTAGAATTGCACTATCTATGATATTCGCTCCGGCAACAACACTTCTAATGAGGTCCGCATGTCCTGGTGCATCGACTAATGTAACAAGATACTTTTCAAGAACGAACATTGTAAAACCAAGGTCTATGGTGATCCCGCGTTCCTGTGCCTGTGGATGTTTGTCCAATCCTGCTGTAGAAACCTGGTCACTAATAGCACGAGCTAACGCTGTCTTTCCATGATCAATATGACCCATAAGACCAATGTGCACTGGTACCAGATTCTCCATAGTTTTCCAATCTATCCAGTAGAGGAATCAGACATTAAACCTTCCCACTCTATCTTATCAAAGTGTAGAGGAGTTTATTGGGACGATTGGTAAACAGACAAGTATGGTATCTAGGTCTCTTGAAAAGATGATGCTCATTGCAGTAGGTCTCTCCACTGCAGTAATTATTGGAGTTCCTGTCTTACTCTATGCAATTGATACAATGTCTTATTCAACTCATCTTCAGGATGCACATCTTGCAGCTGATAATATTCTTCATGCAACGGAACAGCTGGATACAGCAGAGTTGAATACTACGACCATCCGCGTCCACATTCCAACGGGTATGTCAATGGTGGTTGATGGGTCAACATTGACAATCTCCGTTCTAATTAACAGTCAAACTACAAGTTGGTCGGATTCCTATACTCATCAGATTGTCATCAATCCTCCCACTGAAGCTGGAACTTATGATATGGAATTCACAATGATTTCAAATGTTATTCATATCACATACACGCTCGTTTCTTTCTGAAGTGAATCTACATCACGTAAGAGTAGCTCTTTCAGTTCAGCATAACGTTTTTAATCATGCCACAAGTTCTCGCCGTCATCAGCGCTCTTGATGAGGAATAAACTCATGACTGAAGATGCCGAACCGTTAGAAGATACTGGTGAGGAAGAAGAAACTGTTGAACCAGTTGTAGAGGTCGAAGAACCAGTAAAGGAGAAAGAAGTAAAAGAGAAGAAAGAAAAGAAGCCTAGATCAAATCCTCTTGGTTTCGTCTTCAATATCAGAATGCTTCGAAGGTTTATTCAGATAGGATTCTTCATAGCTATCAATGCATACATCTTTGTTGCCTGGTTTGGAATGCCTAACGTTACAGGATTCTTTCTTGCCATAAGGGATGTATTACCAACTCTCCCGATACTCTCTCCACTTGAGGCACCTTTTGCTGTGATTGCCGGATCATTTGATACAATTCAGCAGACCTTCTCTACAGGTCTATTCCCATTCTTCACACTAGGCGCAATGATAATTATCCTCATCTTTATTGGTCGAGCTCCTTGTGGTTGGATTTGCCCACTTGGTACAATTCAAGACTTTGTCACTCTTCCCAAGAAGAAAAAGACCAGACCCTCCCCCAATACTGAAATTGAACTCAGGAAAATCAAAATTTACATTTTCGTCGTTGCCGCTGGACTTGCGGTGTGGATGGGAATTGCACGATTTACAGGAACTGCAGATTCACTTGAAGCAGCACTTGGACCTACATTCATGAATGATGTCTTTGCTCCCTTGAATCCTGCTAACATCTTGTTCAATATTATACCAAATCTAGATTGGCCGCAGGGTCTTAGTACACTATGGTATATCTCAGGATGGGGCTTTGGGCTTGTACAAGTTGCATTTGTAGTAATTGTTTTCGTCATTTCTTTCTGGGTGCCAAGATGGTTCTGCAGATGGCTTTGCCCTGCAGGATGGCTCTATAGTGTATTCTCTAGAGAGGCTATAATTGGTATTGGAAGAAATCCTGCACGATGCACTCCTGATACATGTAATGTCTGTGAAGTGGTATGTCCGATGAACATCAGAATCAGGAGATTTCCATATCAACATATGCACAGTCCTGATTGCATAATGTGTCTGGAATGTAAAAGTCACTGTCCAAATAATGCAATTATATTGCGGTTCTCATAATCTGATAGAATCCGTCTTTCTGAGGACCGCATTGAATTCATCATTTAGTTTAGAGAAGGTTTCAACAAGTCGGAGTCCTTCTTCAGTAACTCTTGCTCCTCCTCCTCCAACGGTGCCACCCCTATTTTTCATCAATTAGTATTCCCAGTTTTTTTTCAATCTTCTTAATGACTCCCCACGCATAACGATAAGACATTCCAAGAACTTGTGCACCTTCAGTTATTGTTCCCTCTTTATGAATTGCTTGCAAAATGGCACATGCCCCTGGGCCAAAAATATACTCGCCATCTCTTTCGAACCATAGTTTAAAGTTGGATTTTAAGTCCTGATTTTTACCATCACTCTTGGACATTAGGACACTCTCCAATCTATTGATAATTCGAAATATACGCTCTGAACTTCTAGTCTAGTGACCCCACCGAAGTCTTTCACCCTTTGTGTCTTTCTTGAAAGCCTTCTTCACAATCTTCCAGTGATCTGCACACAGGTAGGTCTTTCTATCTCGAGCATCCTTTACTTTGAAACCTGAGGATGTAACACTCGGCATGATTCTCACTGTTGCAAAGGATCTCTTCGATGGTTTTCTACACCCGACAATACTGCATTCTTTAGTAGACGACACTTGCGACACTTCGAGTGTGTATCGGTGATTAGCCATTATAACATTAGCGTATACGGTCTAATCATGACCAGTACGAGGTGTTAGAACTGGACCTTTAGTGAAATCAAACATTGCCCGTGATTCTCCACCCATTGAGAGTTTGACTTTGCGCGTATCATCCACACTTCCAATCCTGCATGCTGACAAATCATGCTCATTGGCCACCTGTTTCAAGTCTGAAAATTTCTCCTCCTTAGTAGCGACCAAGAAACCAAGAGAGATATACATCCTCAACCAATCTTCTAGAATGATCTGCTTGGGACGTGCTTTATCGATTAGATCCAAATCGATGGTTCCCCCTTTTCCAGAATATTCAAGCATCATCGCTGCAGTACCTGCAATACCGGCAACAGACACATCCTTTGATGCTGTAACAAGATGTTTCTCTGCAATATCATTCATAACTGAAAGTCGTTTCACAACATCTTCTGGTGGACTATCTGTTACAGAATCCCATCCTAATTGATAATGTACCCCTCTTTGACCAGTTCGGTCAAATAGAAGAACTAGGATATTGTAATCTTCTGCACCACCCGCTGTGAGTATGCAATTCTTCTGAACTGTTCCAGTTGCTGAGCCTACAACATATGTGGATGTGGAGTTTGGATTAGTATGTCCTCGAACAATGGGTATATTGAAAGTGTGTGACCCGCTGATCAGACCATCTAGAATAGCTTCTCCAATCTCAGGGTCTGAATAAGATAATGCCACTGCAAATGAAGTTGGAGTTCCTCCTGCTGCATAGATATCCATGACATTGGCTAACACTGCATTGAATCCCGCAGCACTAGGATGTTTCAAGCATAAGTCTTCCACAATTGCATCAGTGGTGAGAAGTATTAGCTCATCAGAGTTGGTTCCTATAGCTGCCGAATCTTCACCTAGTCCATGGGGTGTATCTCCCTTAAATGAACTCAATCGAAGCTTGTCGATAATTGATGGTAGAACAAATTTGCGAGATATGCCGTCAAACTTAATCAGCATTTCGTGAATATCGTCAAGGCGAGTCAAAGGGTATCACCAATTCAATGAATCCCCAAAATTACGGTCCGCTCATAAATCCAATCGCGAAAGCAGCCTGACCTAGCAGGATGCCAATACTAAGGAACGATATTCCTACCATCAAGTAGATTAGCGCTCTCATCTCAGGACGTATCTCTTCTAACACTACTATTCACCTTCGCGTGACTGCGATTGCCTTGGTGTTGCTTATAGACATTACCATTTCTTACATTGTGAGTGAACTGTAAGAAACTTCTGTGTTCTACCTTTCTCACGACTGCTGTC
>CAZMBV010000131.1:0-7165 GCA_964564335.1 uncultured archaeon | reverse complement strand
ACGTTCAATCCCCATGCGTTCAAGAATGATACTCCCGTAGTAAGTCTTCCATAGCACTGCTGGGTCTACTAGGCCTGTCTTGGATTGGCTAGCCCAACCCCAGACTAGGTAAAGCGGTACACTTACTTCCTCTCTCAGTGACTCTAAACTACGGCGAACTCCTTCTCTCTGCATCTCCAAGATACGTGGGGCAAAACGCTGGGTGAGAGAGCTCTTTTCCATTGCATCAATATCGAATCCAGAGGCATCAAAGTAATCATATTCCTCAATATACGACTCCAAAATATCAAAGAGTCTATCACGTAAACATCTCCGTCCCTCATCATAATCTCGGTTAAGATTAACATCATGCTGATAACCAACACCACCATCAATGCCAGGCACCGGTACTGTCACAATATCTCTTAGGACTTCTCCCAGCGAGAACCGCATCCCAATGAACTCACTGAATCCCATAGTTCTCAATAGATGATGCATGATATTATTAGAATCGACGATCTCTCCTGTAGAAACTATTTTATCCCAGATGTCTTGTGTCGGTATCCCCATTATTTTTTGACGATTTAGAACCCATTGTGGTGGATTCGATAGATTACTAACCCTATTCCACCCAACTCCCTCGTGTTCGTCTTCAACAATCCACCTAAGACTACGAGGAGAAGTATTTGTAAATGACCACGGATGGTCTGATAGTATCTGATGAAGAGAGGTCAATGCTTCAAATAAGAGAACATTTAGATTCGTTACATGATGTAGAAGAGCCAATGGTTCAAGGATGAGTGAAACACTCTGTTCCTGATCACAGACCGTATCAATCCGTTCTAACTTCGAATTCTTGAAGAGAGGTGTACAGTCAATAGAAATCACTTCTCCGGAGTTGGTCGCTATCCTAAAGGTCACATGTGCGAGCTTCTCAAAGTTCTCAAGATACGAAAGGTCGACTGAATTACAATAGAGGTCTAGGATTAGCGATTCGCAATTATGGTACTGTTCTTCCAGAAATCTCAGATCATCAGGTGTATGAATCTCTATTGTGATTCCTGTGTCACGTTTTATGATTGGTCTACCGTTATTTGTCATAATTCCCGTGCCCTCATCGCAGAACATCTTGTTCTTCATTCAGAAAAGTGTTACGAGAATCACTCTTGACTCCTGATAAAGAGCTTGCATCAAGGAGCTCTGTCAGCCGGTCATTGACTGGGTCAAGACCAAGAAGTAATATTGTACTCTATTTCTTTCCGAGGAAATACATCACAGACGCTGCAGATTTCCCTGTGACTTTGACTTTCTCCTTGATTGACTCTCCCACTTCCCTTAATTCATCATAAGACGGATGATCAATTAGTCGAGTCAGATCCGCATCAATATCTTTTATTGTGAAGTCAACATTCTCCTTATTCAGTGGGTCTTCACAATCGCGTGCATCTTTACAGAATAGGCATTTGACACCCCATGAGGATTCATAGATATCTACAACGCTCAGACCAATCTTGTTGACTGCATCTTTCAAATCTTGCTGAGTTAAAGCCTCGAAATGAGGGATGCCTAAGATAGTATCGATGTTGACATTCAAATCATGGACTTCTTTGTCCAATCGCTGAGCTTCAGTTTGTTCTCCATCAGAATACAATTCTTGGATGATGAAATTCCCTCCCGGTTTCAACACACGATACATTTCAGCCAATACAATGTCAATATTTTCCAGGTGATGGATTGAGTATGAGATACACACTGTATCAAAGTGGTTGTTTGGAAATGATATTGTTTCAGCATTCATTTCCATCAGATCCACTGGAGCGTCTTTGAATTTCTCTCTTGCTTTCTTCAAGTCATCGACTGAGATGTCTATTCCTACGAATGAATTGTATCCCCTCAGAGTTTTTATTAACGTATTAATGAAATCCCCATCCTGTGTGCCTACATCGAGGATATCTCCGCCAGAAATTGTTCCAAGTCTTTCTCTAACTCTGATTGCGCCAGATTCTCTAAGTCCATCAGGTATGTCCGCTATCAATCTAGGTTGCCTCGTGAGTTTTTGGATTCTTTCTAGACATCAATCCTTCGAATAGCGTAAATCGTCAATGAAAGGGTCAAGACCATGAAATAACTTCAATACTAGAACGAGCTAGGCGCACTAAGCTTCTAGCTCAATTCCCTTATTTTTCAACGAATTTATTGATGGGGATTGAAAAGGACCTATTCTTCTCAAGCTCTCGACTCAGGTCCATGACTTTGTAGAGGAGCGCATGAATTGCAGGATATCTTCGTTTCATATCTGATCTTTTTACAAGTCTATATACTTGGAAAGACATAATTGAGAAGAGATACTCATTCTCAATGTGTAGTGGTTCTATGGTAAGAAATCTGTCAATAAACTATCTGTACCGAAGAGAAGGAACACGAGTTGAAATCGAGCTTGATAGTGTTGGTCTAGTCGTTGCACTTGCTTCTGCAGAATCGCAGAGAGGAACAAGACCTAGAATAGTCAGTCTAAGTAGAGTTACTCTCCCGTTTTGGATTGTACAGACTTCCTCAACAAAATCAATTGCTTTGTCAGCTATAAGCAGTATGGTCCAACAATTTCAATTTTCAGACTTAAAGGGAACAAGTGAGATACGAAGAATAGTTAGTTCGGAGGTATCCCAAGCAACAGACATTCCAACAGCAGTGTCAAAAATTGAACCTCTTCTAGATAGGGTGGATACCTACTCCGTAGAACTTGCAAGTTTGATAAATCCTGCATCAATTACTGCCATTGGCAAATATATCAATGCATCAGACCCATCTACACAACCCAACAGAGTTGAGACACGAACTGATTCAGGCATAGCACTAAAACGAACAGAAGAATTCAGAGAAATCTCTGAAACCGTAAAATTACGTATAGAGGCAACAGAAGCTCTCCAAGCTCTATTACGAGAGAAATTCGGAGGTCAGTATTCCATACTAGAGAACCTCGTCACACTTGAAAGAAGGAGGTGGGATGAACGTATCAAGACAATGGAAGAGAGGACTGAGCTGGAGATTACTGAACTCAAGAAGAATAGGGATGATCAACTCTATAATCTTCGTGAGAAACAGAAGATGAACCTTCGTGCGATGACAGCAGATTTTGCCAGAGCTGCAAATGATCTCGAACAGCATTTTACACAGATATCTGAACAAATCAGAGATGCAAAAGGAGAGATAGGTCAAAAAGAGGATGATGTGGAAGGAGCTATCTTGATTTACGAGACTCTTGTAAGTAGTCTTAAGGAAACAATTGAGAGAAGCAATCAACCAATAGAAGTAATGAATGCGAAAAGAGAGGAATTGGATAAGCGTGCGGCTGAAACTCGAAGAGAATCTGAATTGGAAAAGACTGAAGCTGATTCTTCTCTGGAGTCGCAAATCAATGAACGCCGAAAGAGGATAGAGGATATTAAAATCGAGATGGGACAGAAGATCCAAGAACTTGATGAACTCAAGGCAAATGCTAGTACAGTGATTGAGAGAGCTTACAGAGCAGTTGAGAATAGGGTCCGCGAGTTTCAGCAAGAGTTTCTTAACCTCATGTCTTGGACATTGGACAATAATTCAATCAATGAGCTAGCTCCACTGACTCAATTAGACATTCACACATATGTTGCAAGATATGACAATGATGTCTACAAAGTACTCACGCCTCATTTCATCACTGAAGCAGGAGTCGCCACTTCATTAGGAGCGGGTCCACCTCTGAACAAGGAGTTTGATGACATGCTCACCTCGTCAATCGACGAATGGATGAAGTCCGATCGCTCATTCAAAGATGCATTCGAACGTGCATGCATCAAAGGAAATGCATTCCTCGCCCCTGAAGCTGAAAAAATGCTGTCTGAGGGACTTGAATCACTTACAAAGCGAAGACTAATCCAGTCCTCTGACATAGAACGATACGGGACACTTTGGTACAAGTATGCAAGTAAGTGTCCTAAATGTAGCAGTGATCTAGAAGCAGGTGCTAAGTTCTGCAATAAGTGTGGTCTTGAATTGTAAACCGAGTCGTTCTTCTCTGGAAGAAATTACAAGGATGAACAAATAATGACCTCTGAGAAGGAACGCATGAAAGAGCTCTGTCAACCTGTCATCGACTGGATCAAGACCATGAAATAATCATAAACTTGAATGAGCTGGAAATGTCCAGCTCGCGTCTTTCTTGTTTGCATGCTAATCTTTTCTTATGAGCAGATTTTCGTTAGCGATATTAGATACCCAATACAGTGTGACCATCGGTGAGTTCCTTCGGATCTCTAGTTCCCCCACGAGCAAAGAAACAACAACTGGCAATCAGCAAAGCAATCATTGTGCTGAAGATGACGGTCTGTAATAGAAGCTCACCATATGGCATTGATAAGCCGCTAAATTGGGATATTCCAAAGATCACTATCGAAATAACAATGAATAGAGCAATGAATAGAGCTAGAAATGATACTTTACTGTATCGCCCTTCATGAAGCTTAAGCATAACACATCATTCTGATTTTGGTGCGAGAGAATATATAGTTGAGGCTTTCCTTAAGGTCTGAGATATTCATTGACCCTGAAAAAGAGCGTATAAAGGAGATCTGTCAGCTGGTCATTGATTGGGTCAAAACCATGAACTAACTTTGAAGTAGAAATGAGCTAAATATTTCCAGCTAACCTCTTTCCTTTATGCTAGCCAAATGTATATGAGCAGAAAGTACGTAGGTCGAATAGCATTAAATGATTCAGGAGTGGTTAGAAATTAAGAATTGTGCCAAATGTGGGAAAGCCAATGATGTGATGCGGAAATATTGCAGAGCATGCGGTGCCCCTCTCATTGCTCTCGAAGAAGATTCAGCACCAGAACCTGCTGAGGAAATAGATGAAGTACCGATTGAGGAGACTCCCGATTTCTCAGAGGACGAACCACTCGTGCGTCCTAGTGCGGTTGCTTCTGAACAAGTCGAAATGGAAAGCACTGTATCTGAACCCGAAGATGTGATTGATGCGCCTCCCGAAATGGAAGAGATGAAACACGAAACCGAAGAGGTAGAAGTTTCTGAAGGTGAGGTGATGGATCATAAACATGGCAAGGAAGTAGTCGCAGATATACTCCAGAGGGTTCGAGCTGCAGAAGCACGCACTAGAGAGGAAGAGTCCATTGAACCACCGGACACCGATATAGAACCTCCACCAGCAGAACCCATAGAGGCTGAGGAACCATTGGCCTACGAAGAACCAGAAGTTGAACTTGAAGTAGAAGAACCCGCAATTGAGGAACCCGTCTTTGAAAAACCAGAGCCTATCGCAGTTGAAAAAGCACCTGAGGTAGCTTCTCCATCCACATCTATTGAAAGCATATCTGTAGGTGATGAGAAGGTCCGAAACTTAGAAGCTGAGATCAATGCATACACCATTGAATTAGGAACGCTGAGATCTGAACATGACACATTACGTACTCATCTTGATGAAGAAGTTGATAGATACCAGACAGTTGCTGAGGTCAAACGAATCCGTACTGAAAGCACTGAACGGGAATTAGAACTTGCAAAGAAAGAATTCAGTGATGCTAAAAAGGAGTTCAAGAACGTAGAAAATCGCAGGAAAAAAGAACTATCGAACTCTGAGAAGCGGATTCATGAAGTGGAGAAACGGCTCAAGAAGGCTGAGGAATCTAAAGAGAAGAGGTTTGAAGAACTCGAGAAGGAAAGACAAAAACGCGAGGAAGAAGCAGAGAAAGATTAGGAGTGTACTACCACCTACTCTTCCACGCAAGCATTAGTCTGTTTGCATGGTAAGAAATGGAGAAACGGAGGAAACAGAATCACTGCCTCCTCCGAAAAGGTGTACTACACTTCCTTTTTCTTTAAGATATCTGGCCAGCTGACCTCAATCTCATTGCAATCAAAAGAGGGATTGAATATAAACGACTATCATCACTTCAGTATAGTCACTTTTTGATATACTGGTCCACATTTACTTAGTAGTTTTCGATCCAAGAAGAATAGTTATGTGAATGACTTCAATCTCCTCTATTTTCTCGAAGTAGTTGCTCATTTCATCAAGAAGAACCTTGGAGTTCAGTATGTTCTCGCTTTCCAGAGGTGGATGTTCACGCTGTTCAATGAATTCTCCAATCCTCAGGGGATTCTCGTAGGTTTTTATTGTGGCTGTAGGAGCGACGATAGCGAGAACCCCTCTCTTCGTTAACACACGTTGCCACTCTGAAAGACATGTTGCCAGATATTCACTATTGATATTTCCAGAGACAACGAGGAGATCTAAGTGATTATCCTTCATTGGAATATCTTGAAATGTTCCTTCTACGGTAAAAACATCCTCAATTTCTAAATCTAATTTTTCAGTATCGGGTGAGATTGCATATTTCTTCCCATCAGGAACTTTCTCCTTAATTTGATTCAGGATTTTTCTCAAAGGTCCAGAAAATCTAGTAGCAGCATAGCCAATATTCGAAGTCTTTGTTAGATCCTTTGTGAGTATCCCACTGATAATTGTAAAGGCACTACTTTCCGGTGGCAGATTATTCAGGTATTCAGTGTAAAAATCATGGACAATTCCTATGGCTTCCATGAGTATTTTCTCACGTTCTTTGATACCTTTCTCACTAATCTTGTAGACCCGTCGTTTTGGACCCGATTGACTTTTCTCCCAGCGGTCCTTCAGAAGTTCATCTTTCTTCATTTCTGTGAGTATAGAATACAGACGTCCAATTCCAATCTTGATTTTTCTCTGCTCAAGCTCTTTGTAAATCTCATACCCGTAGAACTCTCCCACGCCTATCATTCTCAGAATGGTTTTCTTGAGTTCTGATGTTCTCATTTTACAATACACTCTCGATAAATTGTTGTTTACAAACTTATGTAACTATTGTTAACACAATATTAGAACGTAAAATAAGATATTGATGAACGGACCAATCTAGATTTACCAACTCAGAACTTCTTGACAAGAAAGTACTCATTGACACCATTCGGATATGCGTCTGTATGTCCATAGAAATCATATCCTTGTATTTTGAAGAATTCAAGATTTTGAAACGTGAAGCATGCTCCCTGTCCCGCAATACATTTCTTTTCCTTAGCAAGTTCTTCTGCTCGCTGTAAAAGAGATTTTCCATATCCTTGACCGCGATATTTCTCAGCAACCCATAGTCCTTCTA
>CAZMBV010000130.1:0-7192 GCA_964564335.1 uncultured archaeon | reverse complement strand
TCCAATACAGATGCTCGTTCCTCATCTGTAACAAAAACAATTTCTTTCTGTGGTGTTTTGCCCTCTTTTGTGAGAACAATTCCAGCTAGGCTGTCAGTGATTTCGGCTGTGATGTCATCATTGCCCATGTTACTTTTCACCAATGCATTTTCGTGTCAGAGCAGCTCCAAATTTCGTCTGAAGCGACTTCTTTCCGCACCTTTTGGTCGTTTCGTGTCAAAATAATGGATCCATGCTCGTATTCTATTTCATTCTCATAGAATATAAGTTTGTTTATTGAACCATTGGTTCATTTCTGCTGATAAATTGAACCATATCATTATTATAGTTTGCAATAAATATTATATTACACTAAAAGGTTTGTAGAATAAACTTTATATACATATTTGGTTTATATAGTGAATAGCAACTGGTAAAGTTTCTACGATTATCTGAGGTAACTAATGATGTACCGAAAAGACCGACACGAGTACGAAACTGGAACACAAGAAGAGAAGATGGCAAGAGTCCACAGGATTAGCGCTATCGGATACGCATACATCTATCGGAGGTAAAAAATATGGCACTAGCAAAAACAAACAAACAGAAGCAGAAGCTGAAGAAGCAGATTTCAACAGATGCTATCAGACATTCATATTTGTATAGGTAGATTACAATGAACCGAGATATCGAGATCATTGGGTCTGATCATGTCACTGAACAGCACTCTGTGGATATCAAGCAGCTTCGAAGAGCATCCGTTAAAGAAGTGCTCCTGTGGGAAGCTACATGAGCATTCTCCTCTCTTTTTTGAAAATTAAAAACCATTCCTATTGATACTCTAATTTTTCACCGCATGTCTTGTTTTATGCAAATCATTTTGTGAAGATCATTTGATAGAACGTGTCATTCATGACATAAGATACCTCTAGATTCTGAGCTTTTTTAGGGAGAAATTCAAGCGGTGGTTTTGCATTGAAGAGATTGTTTGCCTTGATTATCTCTTTTCCCTGCTCTGTTTCTCTTTTTTTAGGCGAGAGGCCTTCATCAATAACAATTACTACTCCCCCAGATTTCACAAGACGAAGCATCTCATTTAACGCACCATGAATATCTGAGAATGTATTGATTCCACCGGTGTGAAGTACAATATCAAAGTAATTACTCTGATAGGGAGGATTAAACACACTACCATAAGTCAGACTGACATCAAAATCTGATTCAGCTATCTTCCGTTGAGCGACCTTCAGCATTCCACAAGAGAGATCCATTCCATGTAGATTAAATCGCCCCATTTCTTTCTTGAATGATTCATAGAGCGCTATGAAATTTGCTGCTGTTCCAATACTGACATCGATTATCCTAACTGGTCCTTCAATTGGTATGAATTGACTAAAACCAGCTCTTTCTTTCATCAAATCGATACCCAACCAATCATTGTACTGCAGTACCATCTCATCATATGATTCGGCCATCGAATCATATTCCGCTATCCATTCTGCATCTTTCTTAGTGATTTCAGGATATACAAGGGATGGAATTCGGTTTTTGACCTCCCAAATGTGACCTTTCTCACATGCGATTTGTCCATCAACAATCTCGCTATCTCCATTGAGAAATAACTTCTTTCCACACTGAGGACATCTAAGGGCTTTCACATGGGCTTCATTCACTATGAGACACTCCTAGCTAGCTCCTCTTACTTGAGTTAAAATATTATTCGAATCATATTTTAGCAGGTCTTAGGATATGTTAACCTAAGACATCTTATTTTGAATGATAGCTTCTACACTGGACAACACAGTCTTTACAACCTGCCATTGGATAAAGACCACCAAACGGCTTCGTATATGTAATGACCATGGTTGAGAGGAATCATCGCCAGGGAGAAAAACACCAATACTCTCCTTTCCATCAACATTCATGATTAACATTCGTGTTAGCTCAAATTCATCCGATGGTAACCCTGGAGATTGGAAAATCTCAGAGAAACCTTCAGTCAGACGGTCCTTGTTTGGACTTGTAATTTTCACTGTCAAGTAATGTTCTAGTCCGGGAATCTGAAGACGCCCAGGTGTAATTGTGTACAATTCGATTGTGACGCCTCGATTCTTTGCAGTGCTAAATGCCCCCCTTAGGCGTCCTAATAATCCAGGTGACGCTGAAGCTATATACACATACTCCTGAGCATTTTCGATAGCAGTTCGCATTCCCATAATGACTTGCTCCATCCCTTGGGAAGCCCATGCGAACTCTTTCGCTTCCGTCCCTCTCAAATCTTGAAGCCCCTTGAGAACCTTACGGGCACTTGTTACCGAGCCCTTGACTTTTTCTTCAAGATGGTCTAGTGCTGCATCGACTGGTGCGGGATCAAACTCTGTCGGATTGGTTCCTGTGACCTTCTTTATGATTCCCCGCCTCTCTAGAATCTCAAGCGTTTCGTATACTTTACTTCTTGGAACTCCTGAGTCCTCTGCAATGACTCTTGCAGAAGACCTTCCCATTTTCACTAGAGAATAATACGCTTTTGCTTCATTCTTTGTAAGACCAAGACTTGTGAGGTTTCCAACAATAGTATCTTGAGCCATAATCGACCCCTGATACCCTACGCAGTCTGGAATATTAAATCTCTTGTCACTTTAGGAGTGACAGTTTCCCGCCTATTGCGTGTCCACATCTTCTCCCTCAAGAATTCGTTCTATATCGTATAGTCTATTTACAACTGCAATTCCTTTGTCAGTAAGACTCAGGTATGGACTACCGTGCTCCCCTTTTAGCTGATATACTAATTCTTCTGAAAGAAGACGGTTTCGTATCTCTTCAAACGTGATTTCAGTAGTAGTCATCATTGACTCAAGATCGCTTTCGAATCGGTCTCCCCAGATAAGATGAAACATCACTTCTCGAACTAAGGGGTGAGCAAGGAACTCAAGGGTCATAATAGAAAATGTAAATCGCAATAGGTAATGAAGTATACGATGTTACTCCTTTCGTGACACCATACCAATATGCTCTAGTGTACTACTTAGTATAGGTGATTTAGCTGTCCGCAGTAGTTGAAATTTCTAACCTCACACACATTTACAGTGGTGCCATAAAAGCTCTAGATGAGCTCTCATTTTCTGTTGAAAAGGGAGAGATAGTTGGAATTCTTGGTCCTAATGGGGCTGGAAAATCGACCACTGTGAAAATGATAACTGGAATATTGAAACCCACCTCTGGAAGTGTAAAAGTTACAGGGCTTGAAGTTTCTGAAAACTTGGATGGAATTCGGAAACTGATTGGCTTTATGCCACAAGAAACAGCATTGTATGAAGATCTGACCGCATATGAGTCACTGGAATATCATGCTGAATTATATGGCGTACCAAAAGATGAAGTGCAAGATCGAATTTCAAAGATGCTCGATTTAGCTGGATTGACCCATAGAAAGGATGACCTTGTGAGGACCTATTCTGGTGGAATGAAACGACGTCTTGCTCTTGTTCGCTCATTCTTGCATGATTCTGAACTTCTTATTCTTGATGAGATGTCACTGGGTGTCGATGTTCAAAGCCGAAATCTCATCTGGAACCAGGTTCGAAGGCTCAAAAGTGAAGGTCGAACAATAATCTTCTGCACTAATTATATGGATGAAAGCGAGGCTCTCGCGGACCGGGTCATTGTTATTGATAATGGAAGACTCGTAGTAGAAGGGACGCCGGGTGATTTGAAGAGAGAATACGTCGGCGACTATCTAATCGAAGTTCTAATTGAGGGGATGGATTCGGATAAGAATGCTGAGTGGTTATCTGGAAAGGTAAAGCTTGAGGTTGAGAAAGTTTCTGATCCATTGAATGGCGGTCCACGTACAGCTTGGATTCGAAGTAAAGCGGGACAAAAGGACCTCCCAATCACAATTGGGAGAATTACCGATTGCGGCTTGGTTGTGAAACAAGCATCGATGAGAGAACCTTCTCTTGGAGATGTCTTCTTGGCAATAACGGGTTCAACATTGAGGGATTGAAATGTTGCGTCAGATTATAGCTATTGTGAAGAAAGATTTGAAACAAGCCAAACGCGATCCCAAGTTTCTGGGACCAAGTCTAATCATACCTTTTGCTTTTCTTCTAGTATACACAATCATGTGGACATCAGTAGGTGGTGGTGAATCCTTTACCTGTGGTCTTGTTGTCCAAGATACATCTCCCCAGGCTAACGAGTTTGCTGATATTCTTGAGAATATGCGTTCAACAACAAATCACACTTGGTTCGATATTGAAAGGTATGATATAGCAACAGCTGACGAACTCTATCAACATACTAAGTTAATAGCTTACATACTAATCCCCGAAGGGTTTGGGGACAATATAACGACTGGTCAAAATGCGACTGCTATCATATATATTAACAACGCAAATGATGATATTGTCAAGAATTACGCTCATAGATTAGAAGCTGCAGTCTTACTCTTCAATCAAGGTGCTGTCTATCCTAGCTTTGATCAATCCAAAGCTCGTATAGCAATCAATGAATCGTTCAGTCTTCCTTCAACTCCCTCAAATCTCCAGTATATGGCTGCAGTGGCAATAGTACTTTCGTTCATGGCTTGCTCATTGACAAGTCAATCAATGTTGACAGCTAGTGAATTTGAAACGAATGCAATTCAAGATACTATGAACTCACCGATCCCACGGCTTGCTCTGGTCCTTGGTAGGACTCTTGCTGCAATTCCGAGATCCTTCTCTGCATTACTGATATCTGCACCTATCATATGTTTAACAATGAACGTCTTCCCTGTTGGGAATCTATTCGTTCTCGTAGGTATTCTCCTCCTAACAGCTCTTGCTCTGGCTCCGGTTGGTGAATTGATTGGGATGCGATTACGAAATAGAGAACAAGCATTACTTGCTTCAGTATTATTTGTGGTAGTAGGATTCATTTTGGGAGGCGGAATGGCTCCTATAGGGCTCTCTCCACAGATAGTGCAGAATTTAGCAAGTATTCTTCCAACAACTCACGCACTATCTCTGTGGGCTCGTGTCTTCTTCGATGATACTCTACTAGGTCTCACGTCGAGTGCCTTTGTATTAGTATTGACTTGGATCGTGATGTCAATTATTGTATTTAAGTTGATGAAGAAGGAGGTTGAACGTTCATGAACCAATCACTAAGAACAATCAAGGCATGTTTCATCAAAGAACTTCGTGTTTGTAAACGTACTCCCCAGAAGATAGTCTTAGTCCTGTTATTGCCTCTCATGTTTTTCACAGGGTTCGGCATGCTCATGGGAGGTGTCTACTATGGTGAAGGTGTAGCTACTGCTCTTGTTGTGGAGGAACAGAATCCTGGTATCTATACTGATGGATTAATTGAGATTCTTGGACAGTATGATGATATTCCTCCAAGATTGAACCCAATTCCAATGGATGCGGAAACCGCTGATAGATTGTTTATGAATGGTGAAATCCTCCTCGTCATCACAATTCCTGATGGCTTTGAGGATGCAATAACTAACAATCTGACAACATCAATCAACATTCAGGTAGCTAATATTCACGAAGACCTGACCAAGAATCTAAGAATGCCAGTCATTCGTAAGGTTGATCAGTTCTATCAGAAATATTTCTTGAACGACTCTCTAGTAGATTTTGCCATGGAAAATCTACGTGCATTCACCCCACCTCGACTTGCATATATGGCCTGGACCATTGCAGTATACGGTATCATGTTCAGTGCCATGTTTATTGCAGGGTCCACGGTGACTCAGGAATTCGAACAAAAGACATTAGACGAGATTGCATTGGCAGGACGTTCACCTTATGCTATTTACTTGGGAAAGATGCTTAGTAGTATCTTGGTAAGCTATCTTGCTCCTCCTATCTTATTCCTGTTGGGCTACCTCCTCTTTGGTGTCTGGCCTATGGGTGATGTGTTCGTGTTCCTTGCTCTAACCCTTCCCCTTGCTATATTCAGTGCAGGTATTGGAATTATTGCGGGAGCTATATTCAGGAATGCGGTCTTTATTGTACCAGTAGCAGCTCTCGGATCCATATTTTATTGGATCACAGGAGGTGGTATTGCACCACTTGAGCTAGTTGGAGTTGGTTTTGACACGGTAAATGAGTATTTTCCCATATCTAATGTCTATAGATCCTTAATCCGGATGTTTGTTGAAGGTAGCTATAGTTCTCTCTTCATCGATTTTGGTGTGATATGCATCTGTGCAGCAATCTTGATGATTGTATCACCAATTGCAACTGATAGGATCACCCAAATGGATTTCACTAGGAAAATCAGTGAGATAAAAAATCGAAGAAATTCGGGATAAGACTATCCTCTAGCCGGACTATAGATGGCATAGAGATGATCTGACAAGGTGGCCTCTGTGTCCTCTCCATATACCATCCTCCAAGAATGGGTTCTCTCTTCGAAACCATATCGACCAAGTAGTTTGAGAGCTTGGACATTGCTTTTCAAAACGCCAATCTTCAGATTAATTCCATCCACCGACCCAGCGAACTCCAAAAGAAGATGTTTTGCAAGGCTATTTGAGGTTTTCATGACCCAAGGACCAATTCTTACAGAAGTACCACTTTCGCTACCCATGATGAAGCCTTGTATCTCACCATTTTTTTCTATAACTCTAGCTAACTCCGGATAGGCGGAAAGTCTCATACGTAGAAAGTTCTCTCTCTGACTTCCAAAATAGTGAGAATCAAAAGCTACAATTTCTTTCAGGTCATTTTCAGTCATAAGACGTGTATGCTGTGGATCTGTTCCAGAAACAACTGCTTCCATACGCAGAGATTTTGTAATTATTCTGAATCCGAGTTTCTCGTATAGTGATACTGCCTTTGGTACTCCATCCAAGAGGATTGATTTTGTCCCAGTAGCCAACAGGCACTTCATTGCTAATTCCATTAGGATCTTACCCAAACTTTGGCCTCTGTACATTGGAAGTACTATCAGATTTGCAATAAAACCAAATTCTCCATAGTTGACAGTACAGACCATCCCTACGGATTCTTCATCAACTTCACCAATGAAGGATCCCTTTGGATTGAAATGCAGTAATTCTTCAAAGTCGGATCTTGTGCTGCTCCAACCCTCACGTGCAGTTTGATCCAGCACAAACTCGAGATCTCTAATCGTCATTTGCCTGATATCCAAAACAATACACCTATTCTCTCAGAGTGAATTTCACCTTTAAGATAGAATGGTAGAACGCAAT
>CAZMBV010000129.1:0-7205 GCA_964564335.1 uncultured archaeon | reverse complement strand
GTATATTGTTTACTATCAAGCCAAGTTTATATTATCACGCCCATGACCCAAATTCATAGGGGATTTCCTTATTGGCGAGATACTCTCTGAAGTTGGAGAAAGCCTGAGCAGTAGCTCCAAACTTCTCTTTTACTAGAGATAGTAGGAGGACGTTCATCTGATCTTTTTTGACAAGCACCATATATTCATAATCAGAGTCTCCCCAGAACTCCTTAGGTGCCTTCCCCAGATCTTGCCCTGACACAATGAGATTCCCCTCTTTGTCAATCTCGGCATCAATGTAGATAGAAGTTTCTCCCTGTTTTTCATAAAGCCTAATACGCAGATTAGATTCTTTCATTTCACTCATTGAGATACTCTTTCTTGGATGACTATCAATCTGTTGCTCTAGGTGTTAGTAATCTGATTGTGATACTTTGTTGCCCTTCACTTTGTAATTGTATGTAGGAAAATCACATTGAGCTAGTTACTAGTGGAAATGTGTGGCATACTGAAATACAGTATGAAATTGTTCCAGTGGCTAAGTTGGTTTTCCAAGTAGCTCTGTTTTTTTGGTAGCTTTGCCAGATGAACCGTGAGATGTTCGAAGGAGCGTATCATTCAGTTTTTCTATCTCCCGAGCTTCATCAGCAAGCCTAGCTGCAGCTCTAAGTAATTCATGAGCAGCGGCGACCGCAGGAATATACACATCAGGATCCTTTTCCTTGAAGCACGCAGTAGATGTGATAGTTGCAACTGATTCTACCATTGTAAGCGATGCGTATGCTTTTGCGTAAGCGTAAGGATTAGCAAAACCTGCATGTACAAGCGCTTTCTCTGTTGTCAGAGTGATTTTCGGAAGTTTCAACTCTGTTCCAGCTTTCAAGCTATCAGTAAGTTTGTCTATTTCAGATTGTATGAAACGTATAACTCCCGTGCATGAGAGTAATTTAATCAGCTCTGCATTGAAAATAGCCATCTCTGTTGGATCTAGATATTCCTTTCTGGCTCCAATCATGGGATCCATTGGCAGAACAATAAATCCACTACCCTCTGGAACAGAGACTACACTCTTTCCTTTCTCATTTTTTGTGTAGAACGCTTTCTTCGAAGGTCCATCCGATATGGATAGCACAGGCAGATTCTTCTTCAGCAGGTACTCTCTTGCTTGAGTTGGTCCTGGAAGCGCAGCATTAGGACTTACTATTATTACGAGACCTGGATTCATCTCTGCTAACTTGGCAGTAGCCTCTTCACAGTTCACTGGGTCCATGCTTGCTCCAGTTGTTACCACTCGCACTGCAATATCCTTTCGTTCTGCACGCTCATCAAGTATCAAATCAAGTAGTGGTGCAGCACCAATACATCCTAGTTTCAGGATTCCTATTCGGCTTAAATCAGACATCGTCAAATTCCTCTAAACACCCTAATTCTACAACGCCATCATAAAACGCTTGTGTTTTTCTTTTTTATACAGCAGAGTCATACTCATGGAAGATATATCGAAGAACATATCTAAAGTCTCAGAATGAATGTGTACTGGTTATCTTCAAGGCTTAATTTGCTCTCAATGACTTTTCCAGTTCTGTGAATGAAATTGATCATCGGGACGTTCTTTGGGTGTACATATGCAATGAATGCGTTTACTCCCTTGCTCTTTGCGATACGCAGCATCTGATTTAGGAGAAATGTACCAATACCCCGATTCTGATATGCATCATCTACCAGCAGAGCAAATTCTGCCTGATTCGTACTTCTAGTTAATAGATACCTACCTGCAGCAACAATCTTTTCGCACTCCCCCTCTTTATCATCCCCAACTACTGCAACAAGAGAGATATCCGACTCTTGGTCAACGTAATAAAACTCCTGTAGCGTCTGTCGTCGTAAACTTCTAAGTGGTGTTAGGAATCTAAAGAATATCGAATCTTCGCTGAGTCCGTAAAACAAGTCTTTGACCCGGTCACTATCATCAGGTCTGATTAAGCGAACGTGGATACTGATGGGCCCATCATCCATTTCAATCTCAGTAACGGCTTCGTATTCAATTGGGAAATATGTTCCTCGAGCAAGAAATGGAACCTGGTCTTCGAATACGTATTTCATCTCTTTTGCTGCTTCGAGTAATCCATTCCTGTATTTTGGATGTGCGATAGCGATGAGTGATAGTACTCTCTCCCGAATGGTTTTTCCTCGTAATGATGCAAGTCCGTATTCTGTGATGATTACATCGACATCACCTCTGGTTGTCACAACTCCCGCTCCTTCGCTTAACTTGGGTACGATTTTTGAAACGGTACCCTGCAACGCTGTGGATTTGACACAAATGATTGATTTTCCACCTTCTGATCTTGATGCTCCCCGAATAAAATCAACTTGTCCTCCAATACCGCTGTAAAAGGAGTGCCCAATTGAATCCGCGCACACTTGACCAGTCAAATCAACCTCCAAAGCTGAGTTGATTGCTACCATTTTTCGATTCTGGGCAATCACATTTGGATCATTCACATAGGAAGTTTCTCTGAACTCGAAACACGGATTATTATTCACATAATCATAGAGCTTTTTTGTACCCATCGCAAAGCTCGCGATGACCTTTCCTCTGTTTATGCTCTTCTTCTGATTTGTTACCACACCACTTTCAATAAGGTCAATTATGCTATCACTAAATGTTTCAGTATGGATACCCAAATCCTTGATTTCAGAACTAATGAGACTCTGTGTGACAGACTTTGCCACAGTTCCAATTCCTACCTCAATAGTTGATTCATTCTCTATGAGTCTCGCGGCATACTCTCCAATTTTGCTCTTTCGCTCACTCACATTCGGTGAAATAAACTCACGTATCGGTTCTGTGAATGGAACAAGATAATCCAGTTCCTTGACATGAACAAAGGAGTCACCATAGGTCACAGGCATGCGCTCGTTTACTTGTGCAATCACTAGATCTGCATATTCTACACCGGATTTTGTGATATCAACTGATATGCCTAATGAGCAGTATCCAAACTCGTCAGGTGGACTTACTTGAATAAGTGCAACGTCGAGTGGAATTCTCTTTGTTCTGAACAGGAACGGGATATCAGAGAGAGGTGCAGGAGTATAATCTGCGCGCCCCTCAGATATAGCGCTACGAATATTATCTGAGACAAAGAACGTATTGTGCCTAAATTGAGCTTGGAACTCTGGATCAGCTGAAGGGGTATTTCCAATCGTGAGTAGGTGGATGATCTCGTTATCTGCCATCTGTTTTGCATTCTTACTCAATTCTTGAACGAGATGATATGGAACCCCACAACCTGTCCCCAGCAGGATACGTGTTCCTCGTCGTATCTTGGAGATAGCCACATTGGCTGGTACTATCTTGTTTTTGTACCTATCAGTCCATTCTTCTTTTACACCCATTCATTTTCCCTCCAAGTGAGTGTGAACAATTGTTACCAATTGATTTGAGTGTTTTGAGATGAATCCTGGAGCCTTTCTACGAGCTTTTTCCCAGGAGTTTGAGGAATGTAGCATCTCCCAGCAAACCAAGTTTTTCAGCGATTGCTTCAACAGCTAACACTCCTGATGAGTTCGAGGGGAGGTCAATAAGAGATGTTCCTTGATAATTTGCTTTCGAGAGTTCATCATCACTAGGAATCATCCCGATGAGTTCGAGTCCTTCTTCCTCTAATTTTCCTCTAAGGTCCTCTTCCATTCCTGGCGGGAACCTATTCCCAATTACAACGATCTTTTTGAACTCGATATGTACCTCCTTTGCTAGGTCTCTGATTCTCAAGGCTGCCTCATATGCCGCCCTTGATGCATCTACAACAATAATGAGCATGTCCACATTACGATTTGTTCTTCGACTTAGATGTTCCAAACCTGCGCTCATGTCCATAAGGGTAATCTCATAGTTCTGACTCAATCGATCAAGAATTTGTGTGAGAAGTCGATTTACAAAGCAGTAGCATCCTTCGCCCTCGGTTCGCCCCATTGCAAGAAAATCGAACTGGTCACCTTCAATGAGAGATTCAAAGATCTCCCCTTCAAGGACATCCTGTTTTGTCACTGAACCTGAAATAGCTCCATCATCAATACTTTTCCTAAGTTTAGTTGCGATAGAACCAACAGTATCAGGCACTTCGATACCGAGAGCTCGGGGTAGATTCAAGACTGGGTCTGCATCTACTACCAGGAGATTCGTTTTGGTCTTCTCGATAAGAATACGAGTAAGTAAAGCTGTAGTTGTGGTTTTTCCAACACCACCCTTGCCAGACACCGATATTACTATACGTTCTCTCATACTCTTTTTTCCTATGCTTGTTTGTCTGATAATGCTTTTTCAATGCAAATTATCATTCTTCTTTCCATTTACCTTCCTGAAGGTATTTGGGAATGCCACTTGAGTCTCGAGGTCCGACTTTGACTGTCCAACCTGTAGCTTCCTCGGTTTCACCACTGATTCTTGCAGCCATTCCTGGACTGATTAGAATCCTATGATTCACCTTCTCCGCTACTTTGTATTCTTCGAGTGTTTCCGCGACCTTATCAGCTGTCAACTTTCGCCCAGCTGCTGCAGATTGGACACTCATTCCCTCTGTGTCAACAACAACAAGGTACGTGTCAACGTTACCCTGCTTGATGTCACTTTCTACTGTGAAGTATGTTAGCGCAAAATTGGTAGTGTACATCACAGGTGAATCCGGTCCGACATCTCCAAATTCCATCAAACCAGCTTCAACAGCAACAGGTTTCACTGGGTCCGTATAGAGATTGCTTCGAAGGAACGTTATCGGGAGATTGGTCCACATATCCAGACTGTGCAAAACGATTATGTCTGCATATCTCACGATGAGTGCTGATGCTGTAAGAACTTCATCCCACTTGGTCAACTCTGGAGCTTCACCTTCTCTATGATCCGCCCAGACTGAAATTGGGGTGGCAAGTGATGGATACCCAAGAAGCTCGTTATCTTCGATTATTGCAGACCGTCTTATTTGCGTAAAGTCATCCACCGTGGTTCCTAAACCTGTCCTCGAGGCTGTGCCTGGGTCGAGAACAATATCATCTAAACCTATAGCCCGTAATGTGTTTACCAAGGAGGATAGATTATCGAGACTTCCAGGGGCATAGGCAACCAAGGGCAGATTATGCTTTCTTGCAATCTCTCCAACCTCTGCCCACGTGTCCATCGTTGCAGCATAGAGAAGCGGGCGTTTATCAGCAATCGTTTTGGCTGCGGTTGCAAGCATCTCTGGATTTAGTGAGCAAAGCATTATTGGCCAGTTGGATAATTCTGCTAATTTCTTCGCAGCAGTAGCAAATGTCTTCGGGTCTTGTGAAACCCCTCTAAGTGCAACTCCGTCTAACCGCAGGTTTGTGCCTATGTAGACGTATGTCCAATCCTCTATTGCTTTGACTCTTGCCGCAAATGCTTCCGCTTCAAGATTGTCAGGAACCTCAATAAAAAATGATGTTGGGTTTGAGTATCGAAGGTCATGTCGATAGAGTACAAGCTTTCCACCAATAGTTGCAGCATTCTCTCCGACACCTATAACCACTTCTCTAACTGGTGGTCGAACGAGGACCTGTATCTTCTCTAACTTCTTTGCGTATTTGGCGTCCTCAAAGAGAGGAGTGCATGCTTTGAGCTTGACAGTGTGTTCAGCCATTTTTGTAGCGAACGCCATACAGTTAGCTTCTCCACATTCTTTGCAATTGGTACCCGGAAGTAATGGGTATATCTCCAGTGGACCTGGTAACTTTGCCATTATGCTCCCTCCGGAATTGTCAGTGTAGTCCAGTCCGGATATTCCTCAGGTTTGATCTGCTGTCGTTCTTTCATCCAGCCCACCAAATCGTGCACTGTCTTGATAGCTGCAGGATGCATCATCATGAACAGGTCACCTCCTGCGAGGAGCAATGCTAGTGCAGTCACGCTCTCCCAGATTGGCCCTCTTAGCTCTCTTGGACCTAACTCCGGATTTTTTAACCATGCCTCTCTGGCCGCCCATGCATTAGTTGTACCTGAACTTATGGGGAACCGTAGTTCTTCATCACCAAGCAAGCCGCCGATGCGCATACGTTGCATAATTGTAAATGCGTATTCGAGACCGTATCCTAGCGCAGCTGTCGTTGGATCGATGACAATTTGCTCTGGAGTTAGCCAATCGAATAATCGTCTATTGAGTTCTTTCTGTTGGTTGATGTCAATTGATGTCCATGATAACACGAGTTGGTCATGCTTCTTTGCTGCAATTGCGATATCCTCATAGACATCCACAGTTGCTGAGCACAAGAGTGTTCTCTCTCCCTCGCAGACCTCTGCTGCTTTCGCTAAGACTGGTCCATCCTTAACAGGATCGCCGGCAGAACCAATGATGATTGGTACTTTCACAGCTTGCAGGACATCTTCGATTACTTTAGCCGCATCATTTGGCGATGTGTCACTAATTGCTCGGTCTGTGCTGATGAGATGAATTGTGACGGCATCTGCGCCAAACTTGTTGACAACAAGCTTTGCCCATTCTGCAGGGTCATCAAGAACCTCTTTGTAGTGCATTTTTACCATTTTTGCTAGAGAGATAGGCATATCAAAAACATCAGCTGCTACAATAGGTACATGCTTTGGAGGAGCTTGAAATAGGTCCCATGCTGGGGCTGTGTGGCCTCCAATGGTTATTGTGTTCCCCCGAGTACCGCCTTGTCCTTTTGTGGCTCCAAGAGTGATCTCTTGGATACTCTGAGTATATTGACCCAGAGGTTTCTTAAACGTGGCTGGAATCAGTGATTTCGGAATCTCTATAGCAGGATGTGCTACTGCTCTCGCCATTTGTTGGACCATTGGGCGAAGAGCGATTTTTAGCTCATCTAGTTCAATAGTGACATTCTCAAGGACAAGTTCCGCAAAATCACCGAACATATCATCCAGCGAAGTAGTCCTTTCCTTATCAGTTGTCATTTCTTTTTGTCACCTTTTCCCGTTCTTCGGATGGTTACTTTCTCAGCGTAGATCTTAGCATTCTTGAAGATGATTTCAAGACCGCCCCCTACACCTCCAACCATCGCTGTCAATTCACCTGGAACTGCCATATAGTCACTTCCTGAATCGTCAGTTGCCATCGAGACCTCGTCGTCATCCGCTAGTTCAACCCAACGGTCAACGACAGGATGATTTCTCTCCTTGAGAACCGTCTTGAGGTCTCCAATTGTCATCGCATCAGTTTCGGTTGGTATTT
>CAZMBV010000128.1:0-7311 GCA_964564335.1 uncultured archaeon | reverse complement strand
ACAAATATATGATTGACAATAGTTGCCCAATTTGCAGGACCCAATTTATCACTCTCATCATAGTGTCTGAGTGCGGTCATGATTCCTAACGCGGCAAGTGGTAATGTTGCTAGTACTAGAAGAGCTTCGAATCGAATCATATTTAGTACAACCGCAATAACTATTCCCACATACATTACAATCAGAGCAAGAGTGTACCCTTTAGCAGCATGCTTTCTTCCTAATCGAACCACTAAAGTTCGTTTGTTGGCATCTCGATCTGCAACGTAATCTGGAAACTCATTGATGTAGAGAACTAATGCAATCATAATTGACACAGGAATTGAGATATATCCAGGTTCAAGGAATTGTTCGAAAGGAATATTCAATGGCCAAGCTAGAGCAATTGGGGTCTGCACTTGTACATAATAGGCTCCAACAACCATCAACACCCCAAACATTGTACCAATTACGAACTCGCCAAAACCACGTTTTACAAATCTTATTGGCGGTGTTGAATAGAAGAAACCAAAGAATGCTCCTATTCCTCCAAAGACAAGAATTACCCAACCTAATCGAATCACAAGATACAATCCAAGCATTCCCGCTATGAAATAACACACAATAGCACCAATAGCAACTTCTCGAGGCGTTAGCAACCCTTGCTGTATCGTTCTACTTCCACCACTATATGGTCGAATGAATTCAACATTGATATCATCGCTCCCCGTTTGTTCTTCCGTGTGGTCAAAATAATCATTAGTAACATCAGCCCCCCAGTGCAGAAAGATACCTGCAAAGAGAGTAACAAGAAAGAGATCTAGATGGAAAATTCCATGTAAACCAAAAGCCACAGCAGTTCCAGCAAAGATTGGTACTGTTGACGCTGGTAAAATTCCAAGCTTGACTTCTTGAAGCCATACTTTTACCTTTGAAACCTCTATCGTTTCTTCTGTCGAATTCATCTCCACTCTAACCTCGCTAAAACGATTCTAGAATAATAGGATTGTAACTTACAGGGCTTTTTAGAACTTCCTCTTCATTACGAACCCTTTCAATGATAGGAAAGATAAAAATGGTTTTAGACACCAGATATATGTGGGCTTAAAAATTTGGCAGATGTCTACATCAACTATGAAGGTTCAGGCAATACCTACTTCAAACGCGCGATGTTGATTAACGTATTGCTTGTTGTCTTTGGAGTGATTATGTACATCTTCTTCATGTTCAATATTATTGTCCTCACAATAGTGGGAATTCTTATTCTAGGAGTAACAATCATCTACTTGGTGCATTGGCTTATCGTGAACAAACCAATAAAAACTGAGTCACAATTGCAATCAAGCAACTGTTAAATCAAGGTGTCAGTGTTATTTTCTATTGGATGGAGCTGCAAACTTGATAGAAGCTGAAGTGGAATACATCCTCAAGATGGTAGCACTTGGAGATGGTGCAGTCGGAAAGACTTCATGCATTATGAGATTCACCGAGGATAGTTTTGGTGAAAAATACAAGGCAACCATTGGGACCAGTATTGCAATTAAGAACCTTCAAGTTGAAATTAGAAAAGGAGAAAGTACCAGAGCGCAAATTGTTCTCTGGGATCTTGCAGGCCAACCATCATACAAAGATTTGCGTTCGAGGTATATGCATGGTTCATCGATGGGTTTCATTGTTTACGATGTCACGAGACCATCAACATTCATGAATGTATATGAATGGTACCGCAATTTCAGAGCTGTTTGTCCAGAAGCCGTAGCTGTCTTAGTCGCTAACAAGGTCGATAGGAAGGACAGATTAGTTCCTAAAGAAGCTGGACATATGGTTTCTAACTGGCTTGGATTGAAGTACATGGAAACATCAGCAAAGACAGGAAAGAATGTCAATGCTATGTTCATTGAATGTACTAGGGAAGCTATCCTGAAAGATATTGATTGATTCTCGCAAAGATATCCTGTATGCCTGCTACTCTATTTCTCCTAAGAGAAGAATAACTGTGCAGCTTGAAAAGCGTAATCTAGAATCACGTTCGGGAATATGAACAACGCAATCACTGCGATTACACAAATTGTTACAGCAATCATTGGTATGCGTGGCAAATTTAATTTTGAATCATCCTTTGGTTCTTCCATGTATGTAAACTTCAATACACGAAGATAGTAACCCAAGGAGAATACCGAATTCAGCAATCCAATCAATGCTAGCCACCACATTCCCGCAACAACGGCACTCTGGAACAAAACTAGTTTGGACCAGAATCCAACTGTCAGAGGCATACCGGCCAGGGAGAGCACGAGGATAGCTAACATAGCAGCAGCAGCGGGAGCTCGCTTGCTTAATCCAGCTAGATCATCGTAAGTTATTCGCTTTGTGAGTTTGAAGGACATTGCCCAAATTAGGATGAATGCTGCTGTCTTCATTATAGCATGAGCAAATGCATGGAAGCCTGCAGCAGCCATTCCAATCTCGTTTGCAGCGGCAACTCCAATGAATAGGTAACCCATCATTGCAATACTGGAATAGGCTAGCATTCTCATGATGTCCTTCTGCGCAAGCGCAAGAACATTCCCAATAATCATCGTCAGGATGGCAACTCCTGCTATCAACGGAGCCCATTCCATTCTAGCAAAGAAGAACCCAACCATAAGAATTCTCAGGAGTGCGCTTACACCCGTCTTCTTCGAGCCTCCTGCAAGATAGGCAGTAACACTTCCATCAGCTGATGCATATGCATCCGGTACCCATTGCCAACCCGGAAAAATACCAACCTTGAATCCAAATGATACTATGAATAGTACCATTGCTAGAAGGAGAGTATAAGCAGCGGGTTCATTTCCTACTGGTGAAGCCCAGAGTGTGTTGACAAATTCGCTGAGTACTGATAGCTCAGTTGTACCCGTTACTCCGTAAGTGAGAGCAATACCAAAGAGCATTAGCATCGTTGCTAAGAGACCCATAACGAAATATTTGGTCGCTCCATCAACAGCTTCTTTCCGTGGACCAAGGGCAACAAGAATGTACGTCGGAGTACTCATGAGTTCCCAAGCTAAGAACAGTGCAACAAGGTCGGTCGCCATAATCACCCAGATTGCACCCGAAAACGAAATCAGGAGTAAGAAGTTGTATGCACCCTTGTCACCGCCCCATAGGGTTGAGGACATTAAGACAAGGAATGCAACAATCAAGACAATGTAAATGAAAAGGTCTGAAAACGCATCTCTCACAAATAATGTACCAAATGAATAACCAGACATTACACTTGGATCGAACATCACCATTTCTAGAAGCGCAAGCAGGACTCCAACGAAGCTAATCCCAAGTGGGTTGTAACGCATCCCAACAACTAGAGCTATAATCCCGAAAATCACTAGAGTAATCGCAGGAAGAGACATGATCCATTCTTGCGGAACATATGCAAGTATCAGATTTGTAAGTGGTGTGAGTAAGAGTCTAAGACTTTCGGCAAAGGCAGCAAGTTGTAACATCAAGGAACACCTCCAGCTAACATAGCATCAACAACTGGTTTAACGAAATCTAGAATTAGGTCAGGCCAGACTCCGAGTATAATGACCGGTATCAGCATCAAGATTGGCGCAATCAAATCACTCCATGATGCTTCGATGATCTCTTTCTCAGGATCAGGATCACTGAACACAATACGGTTCAACATCCAAAGCATGTAACCGACAGTAACGAATATTCCAAATCCAATTAATGCAGACCAGTTGTAGACAACGATTGCACCAAAGATAATGAGAGCCTCTGCAATAAAGCCGCTGAAACCTGGTAGGCCAAAAGCAGCAAGCGAGGCAAGGATGAGCACTGCAGATAATCGTGGTGCTTGTTCCATGAGACCCTTGATTGCAGGAATCTCCCTGGTACCAGCATTATACTTGAGTTGACCAGCAACAATGAACATCACCGAGATTATCGTACCGTGCGAGAACATCATGAAAATTGAACCCTGAATAGCAAGATTCGCAGCCGCTTGAATTGCAGGGTCCGCAGAACCTGCTCCAGCCGCATATGCAGCAACGCCTAGCAAAACCCAGCTCATATGGTTGATACTTGTATAGGCAACAAGACTCTTCATATCAGTCTGTGCCATTGCAGTGAAAGCCGCATAGATACAAGTGAAGATTGCAACTATCGCGAAGGGAATAGCCAATCGAGCAATAGCGTCTGGTACCATCCAGAGACCAAGTCTGATGAAGGCATATCCACCCATCTTCAGCAAGATACCAGCCAAGATGACTGAGCCGGGTGTAGGAGCTTTAACGTGTGCCCAAGGTAGCCAGTTGTGAAGTGGGAATACAGGAAGCTTGACACCAGCACCCATGAATAGTGCAAGAGCAAATCCAATCTGTACCCATGGATCAAGACCCAAGTTACGAAGAGCGACCATGCTGAATGTTGGAACTCGGGTTGCAAATCCAAGAATATTGACCATTGCTGACTCGAAATAAAGGTAGAAGAAGCCAACAAGCATCACTGCTGAACCTAAGTGAGTATAGATGAAGAACTTGACAGCTGCATGACGACTACCTTCCTCACCCCACCGACCAATGATGAAGAACATTGGAATCAAAACCAGTTCCCAAAATATGAAGAAACCGATCAAATCCAATGACATGAAGACTCCTAATAGGCCAGTCTGAAGCACTAGAAAAAGCATGTAGTAGAGACCCTGTTCTTTTTTGATATGATTTGAGCCAATCGCGGCAATCCAGACAACAAGATTGGAGAGCAGCATCATGACCATGGAGATACCGTCTACACCAATAATGATCTCGAAGACTGGTGCACTTGAATCAGTCCCGAGTCGAGCAAGGAGGTAAGTCACAGTGTGGCTCATACCTCCGGGATCGGAGCCTAGTGATGGTGTACCAATAATAAGTAATCCAGCAAGACCTAACTCAAGAGTTGTAACTATTAGAGTTATAGCTCGTGAACCTTTGCTTCCTAGCAAGTATGCTAGTAGTGCTCCAACCAGTGGGATAAGTAACATCAGCACCAGGATGTCAACTGGCAGCATATTGATCAAATTAGCTGCGAAGTCTAGCTGCATTTAGAGGACCCCCATTGATAGTAAAGCAATAATGACTAAAAGGCCAATTCCAAATATCACAACTCCAACGTAGTCGTTGATTCGACCCGTTTGAGATCTCTGACTCGTTTCAGAAGCTTCTACAGCATGTGTGGAGATTCCTTCAGCAAATCCATCAACTACATTATCATCAAACCAGCGGACCTTGGTGGAAATACTAATAGCAGCATCTGCAGACTTGAAGTCGATTCCATCGATAACCTTCTCATCTATAGTTCTCCTCCATATGTCTGCAAATCGGAGGAACTTGTTCACAAACCAGTAATATGACTCGTTGATGTACCAGCGATGTTTGAGGAAATTGTATAATTTACGTAGGATTCCACGCTCTGGAATGGTCGTATTTGGCGTGTCTGCATTTTTGATATAAAGCCAATACGCGGGAATACCACCTAGAGCAAGCGCTCCAAGTGTGATTATGAAAGGTAGTATGCCTTCTGGTGCAAATTTCACCGCGACCATATCTTCAAAAAATATTACGAACAAGTCTCTATTAGTTTCAAGCACAATATTCTGAAGTATTGGATAAATCATGAAGGCAATTACTGTGAATGCTGCCAGTATATAGAGAGGGATCATCATTGCGGGGCCTGGATCATGTGGCACCTCGTGGTGTTCGTCATGAGGCTCTTCAGACTCTTCTTCGTCGAGGTGAACGCTCACTGACTCTTCCTCATGCTCAAGTTCATCATACTCTGAGGGGCCATAGAAGACCATTCCCATCAGACGAATGCTGTAGAAAATTGTACAAGCTGCAGCTGCAACTGATAGAATGAACAGAAATATTCCAAGCGGATTATCGACACCAAGTGCATAGACATGCTCAATTATAGAGTCTTTTGACCAAAATCCGGAGAAGGGAGGAATTCCTGACAACGCTAGAACTCCGATCCACATCACCACGAGTGTCTTCTTCATATATTTCCCTAGACCACCCATTTTGCTCATGTACTTCGTATGCACCATATGGATGACACCGCCAGCGGATAGAAACAGTAATGCTTTGAATGCACCATGACTGACCACATGAATGACGCTACTGAAATAGGCTACATCATAATGGGTCAACATTCCAGCAGTTCCAATAGCAAGCATCATGTAACCCAACTGACTGAGTGTTGAGAATGCCAAGACCTGTTTCAATTCATTGGATACCATCCCCATGGTTCCAGTGATGAACGCTGTCAGAGCTCCGACTATTGCTACAATTGCGAAGAATGTGAAAGCATCCGGGTGACCAATCTGTAGGGGAATAAATCCTATACCTGATGCAGAGTGACCATCTATTCCTGTTGCAGATATTATTGTTATCAGAAACCTTGCTGTAATATAGACTCCCGCTTTGACCATCGTTGCGGCATGAATCAGCGCTGAGACCGCTGTCGGACCACTCATGGCTTCAGGAAGCCAGACCTGCAAGGGGAATTGACCTGACTTACCAACAGCACCAGCAAAGATCATGAGAAGTGTTGGCAAAAGAAGACCTACACCAGCAAGAAGGTTTATCCAGCCGCCACTGTTTGCTATCCCTTCTACAGCCTGAGTACCTACTGAAGTTTCCTGAAAGAGGAAGGTTCCAGTAAATGTGAATAACAATAAGATGCCGCCTAGCATCATTGCGTCCCCGATTCTTGTGACTATGAAAGCCTTTGTTCCGCAGTGGGTGTTGTATTCACCCTCGGTTTCGAACTGCAGTAGCGGATTAGTTGAGTCGTATCCAGTTGGATCCACCTCTGGTGCATTCCGTTTGTCATTCCAGAAACCTATCAATCCGTAGCTACAGAAGCCCATCACCTCCCATCCTATGAAGGCGATTAGGAGATTATTTGACAGGACTAATGTGAGCATGCCACCACCGAAGGCAAGCATAAGGAAGAAGAACCGATCCCGATCACCCTCATGAGCCATGTACTCAGTACTATACACATAGATGAGAAAACAGAGGGTGCTTGCCAGAACTGCCATAATGATTGATAATGAATCAAGAAGGATGCTAAAGGGAATAACAAATCCAGGGATGTTAATCCAGTTCCAAGTCTTTGGAGGTGATCCAATATCAGGTATGAGCGACCAGCATAGCACCATCGTAATGCCCATTAGTAATGCGGGAGTCCAATCCCTAGCCTTTGCACTGTACTTCCCTACTAAGGGGACAAGTAGCGAACCTGCAAGTGGAATGATGAGAATAAGATATTCTGGTAAACCGAAGAGCATTTGATACACCT
>CAZMBV010000127.1:0-7347 GCA_964564335.1 uncultured archaeon | reverse complement strand
AAACATAATTGCTGTAAGTGGAAGTGGCACAGGTAATTATCCAGGTGTTGATTTCACACTAAACTCGAGTTCAACTGTATATATCGCAGTCAGTGAAAATTCAGTATACCACGACACCAGCGGGTACTACGAAATAGGAATCTATGATGACAGTCACGTTCCTGGATTATTAGCATCAATTAACCCCGATGATTGGTTTATTATAATAATCCTTGCTATAATTTTCATTCCTATTTGCGTCGGAGGCATAGTTGGTAGAAGAAACGAAAGCAAAGGAAGAGAGTCCTACGAGAGTATTGCCGTCGAAGCGCCAATACATGTAATTCCAGACGAGTATAAAGAAAGTGTTCGATATGATGGTAGTGAAACCACAACAGTACGTCTTCCCCTGAAATGTCCATCGTGTGGAGGAGAAGTATCTTATGAAAGTGTTGACTGGGTTGGTCCACTTGAAGCCAAATGTGGCTATTGCGGTGCGACAATGCGAGCAACCCTTGAACGATTGTGAGTGAGGGAGGAAGCCCTCCCTATTCACAATTATTTTATTCCTCTTTTCTCCAATTCTGCATCACGAAGTACTTTTCTCAGGACCTTTCCTACCGAGCTCATTGGCAGCTCATCCATGAATTCGATTTCTCTTGGTCTCTTATACCCTGCCATTTTTCCTCGAGCCCATTCGATGAATTCCTCAGGTGTACCATTCTCTCCATCCTTTAAGACAATGTACGCTTTGACAAACTCATTGTTTGGGTCGTTTTCTCTTGGTAAACCGATTGCTGCAGCCATCTTCACTTTTGGATGAGTGAAGAAAATATCCTCAATTTCTCTTGGATATGCTTTCATTCCCCCAACATTGATCATCTGTTTCTTTCTGTCACTGATGTAGGTATACCCATTCTCATCCATGTGACCTATATCACCTGTAAGGAAGAAACGTTTTCCATCAATTTCTCGCATAACCAACGCAGTATCTTCTGGCTTTTGATAATATTGTTTCATGACTTGAGGTCCATGTATAGCAATCTCTCCAATCTCTCCCATTGGCAGTTCTTTTGTTCCCGTTTCCATATCCAGTATCTTACAGATCGTGTCTGATATTGGGAGACCTATCGACCCGAATTTTCTGAATCGACTGTTGGTCGGATTGATGTGTGTAACAGGGGAGGTTTCAGTGAGACCATATCCTTCGAAAAGAATTGTTCCCGTAACAGCTTCAAATGCCTTAGCTACCTCAGGTGGAAGCGGTGCAGCACCTGAGCTGCAAATATTGACTGAGGATAGATCATATTTTCCGACATCTGGATGGCTTGCAATACCCGCGTAAAGTGCTGGGACACAATTAAAGACAGTCCCCTTTGTCTTTTCAAGTTCTTTTAGGAGATCTGAAAGAGGTGGTTTACCTGCTCTCGGATCAGGAATGCACACCAGTTGACCTGCAAACCACGTAGACATTAACATCGTAAGAGTTAACCCGTAGCTATGGTACCACGGAATTGCCCCGACAAAAACTTCTTCCCCAGGTCGTACTCCTCCAGGTGTGTTCGATTCACCTTCTTCCAAATATACCCACTCGGCAATTTGAAGTATATTGGATGTCAGATTGTAGTGAGTGAGTTCAGCTCCTTTCGGTGTCCCTGTTGTACCACCTGTGTATATTAGAACCGCAGTATCCATTGGATCGACATCTACATCTGGAGCCTTTGGTTCATAATCAGTAAGGATTTGCTCGTAAAAGACGGTCTTGTCATCTTCATAATGAGGGCTTTTAGGAACTTTTCCAATCAAGCTCCCAATAATAGCAGTAACTTTCGATAGGTACGGTTTCACACTACAAACAACTACTGTATGCACATCTGTGCCTTTGATTGCATCATAGCATGTTGGTGTGAAGGTGGGGTGGTCAAGAACGAATACAATTTTCGCTCCTGTGTCCCTCAGTTGATAATTTAGCTCATTGGCTTTGTACAATGGATTACATGTTACAACTTTAGCGCCAGTCTTGAGCGCTCCAAAGAATACGGGTGGAAAGTGAGGCATATTGGGAATGAATAGAGCCACTCTATCTCCTTTCTTGATACCCTTAGTAACCAAGAAATTAGCAATCTTATCAGCGTTTTTTCGGACTTCTGTAAAGGTCTGAAACCTCCCCATGAATACAGTATAGGGTAAGTTTCCATTCATATCTGCAGACCTATCAAGCATTGTAAACAAAGGTTCCTTTGGATAATCAATAGTCTTACGAGTTCGTTCAGGCCACGCAGGTCCTGATTGCCAATACATTTCATTCACGTTTCTCAAACTCCTTCTTTATTCAAATATTCCAGTGAATCTATTCTTTTGATAATTGAAACACTCCCTGATATTTTTTGAGTTTTACAGAGAAACGCGTAGAATGTATGATTTGAAAAAAAAAACGAGAGGCGGGAGATTCTACTCCCGCTATACTTGGTCTATGATAGACCTCTCTTCTCGAGTTCCTTAGCTCGAAGTTCTCTTCGTAGGACTTTTCCTGCAGTACTAACTGGGAGCTCGTCTACGATATCGACTTCGCGAGGTCTCTTGTAACCTGCCAACCTACCCTTAGCCCACTCGATTATCTCATCTGAAGTTGCTGATTGCCCCGGTTTGAGAACAACGAATGCCTTAACGAATTCGTTACCTGTTTCGTCATCTCGAGGCACTCCGATTGCAGCCGCCATAGCTATTGCTGGATGTTCATAGAGAGTATCCTCTATCTCTCGTGGATACGCTTTGAGTCCCCCAACGTTCACCATGTCCTTCTTTCTGTCTGAGATAACAAAGAATCCGTCTTCGTCGATGTGACCAATATCTCCAGTTAAGAAATAGTCCTTGCCTCCAATCTTACGGAAAACGTCAGCAGTTTCTTTCTCTTTGTGCCAGTATCCTTTGAACACCTGCGGCCCGTTGACTGCAATCTCTCCTGTTTCACCTTGTGCAAGTACCTTACTACCAGTTTCCATGTCTACGATGACTGACATGGTGTCAGGAATTGGAACACCAATAGCACCAAACTTACGAAGGTCTGTAAATGATGGATTTGCATGAGTCATAGGTGAGGTTTCGGTCAACCCGTATCCTTCGAACACAATCGCTCCTGTTACTGCCTCAAAATTCTTGGCAAGCTCAGGTGGGAGTGGTGCTGCACCTGATCCACAAGCCTTGATTGATGATAAATCGTATTTTGCTACATCAGGATGATTTACCATTCCTGCATAGAGTGCTGGGACGCAGTGCATGATAGTACCTTTGTACTTCTGAACATCCACCAATAACTCTGTTAATGGAGGTTTCCCTGCTCGTGGGTCGGGAATACAAATCACAGCACTACCAATCAAGTAGGATGCTATCATTGTGAGAGTCAATCCATAACTGTGGTACCACGGTAAGGCTCCAACATAGATATCCTCTCCACCCTTCAGTTTTTCTGGTTCCCCACCACCAGGAGGTACTAGTTGAACCCACTCATCAATTTGCATTACATTTGAGTACAGGTTGCTATGAGTCAGCATTGCGCCTTTAGGCGTTCCAGTAGTACCACCGGTGTACAGAATTAGAGCTAGATCATCCTTAGGATTTATTTTCACATTAGGATCTTCAGCTGGAAACTCTGCTACAACATTGTCATAGAAGAAAGTGACTCCCTCTTTATAGAATGGGCTCTTTGGTATCTTACCAAAAATTCCTCCAAGAACAGCTTTTACCTTGGGTAGGAAACTCTTCACACTACAAACAACAACAGTATCAACATCAGTCCCTTCAATGGCCTTGTAGGTCATTGGTGTAAATCTCTTATCATCCATACAGAATACAGCCTTAACACCTGCATCATTTAACTGGAAATTCAATTCTCCTGCCGTGTACGATGGGTTACATGTTACTGCAATTGCTCCCGTCTTCAGTATGCCGAAGAAAATAGGTGGATAATGTGGTAAGTTCGGTAAGAATATCCCTACTCTATCACCTTTCTTTATTCCCCTGCTTACCAAGAAATTAGCAATTCTATCTGCATGGTCCTTCACTTCTGAGAACGTCCGGCTTACACCCGACCACAATGTAGACGGTGAATCTGGATGTTTCTCAGCAATATTATCAAGCAACGCATAGAGGGGCTCATCTGGATAATCTAATGTCTTTTTGACACCAGGTGGCCACCTAGACTTGTGCCATAGTTGTTCTTCCATATTAGTTTCCACTCCTTTTCCTGACATGACCTCTAAATTGGTGGTCAAATTCATTCAAAGTATAGCTGCCCAACATAGCTTTCGTGGTACATAATACCTTCGTCGGATTAAATTTTGACCAGATAGCGGAACAAATAAGATGTGTGTCGTAAGATATTCATCACTAGGTGGAGAACAATGAGCTACGAAGGAGTACTGGAACAATCTGGTTCGGGTCTGAAGAAGCTTGTAGAAGCCGGAGAAGAGATTATTGGATACATCTATCCTCATACCCCTCTGGAGTTAATTCTTGCTCATGGTCTTACACCTTCGTTGATGAGAGCAATACCCGGAATAGGTAGTGGTTTTGAGGAAAGCCTACAGACTTTTGCCTGCTCGTATATTAGAAATCTATACAATCAGAGAGTCAATGAACAATTTCCAGCAATAACCGGTCTACTCTTTCCAGGAAACACATGTGATTCTCTCCAGAACCTCTCTGATATCTGGAAGGTCAGGTTTCCCAATGATACAATCTATCGTCTAACTTATCCTGTTACTCGGTATGCGACTGACGATTCTGCTGAAATATACCTGAGAAAGGAACTTGAGTTTCTAAGCAAGAAGATTGAATCAACTCTCGATCATCCTTTCTCAATGGATAATTATGAACGAGCAATATCACTAATTCGAGAATTTCGCAGTGATGCTCAGTTTCTCTATGCCGCGAGAGTAGTTGATCCTAGAGTACTATCATATACTGAACTGGCACGACTTGTTCGCTCTTTCTTGTCGGCTCCTGTTCTTTCTGTCGCTTCTGAAATTCATGGTGTTTCCCTATCAGTAAAAGAGCAGATGGAAGCAAAAGGGCTCTTAGGTATCATTGATTCTGTCCTATCAGGTTTTCAGAAGAAAGATTTCTCAAAGGTTGAACCATTCAAGCCTCCTACTGGTTCAAGAATTCTGATTGTAGGTGGAATGGTTGAACCTCAGGCTATTGCCACAATCATCAATGGGATTGACGGGATAGATGATTCAATTCTCGTTTTAGATCTTCTATCTTTTGGATTCAAGAGTGTTTTTGCCCCTCCAATTGACAAGAATGGAGAGCCCTTTGGAGAAATGGCAAAATCAATTTTAGCTGCACCAGGTGAACCGACCCAAGAGGGATTGCAACAACGAATGGACTTTCTCAAGAATATAGTTGAAGCGTTGCATATTGATGGTCTGATAATTTGCGAACAATCATTTTGTGACCCTGACCAGTTCGAAGCCCCATCAATTGAGAAAGCTGCATCTAAGGTTGGAATCAAAACAGTGCGCATACCTCTAGACCCAGAACTCTCAGACCGAGCTCGTATTGAAGTTAAGATTCAGACGTTCCTAGAATCTACCAATAATGCATAGGGTGAACATGATGACCACGGAGAAAAAAGAAGAAAAAGTCTACCGACAACTTGAATCAAACAAACTGCTTCAACAGATCATGTTCCAGTATATGTTGGAAGGATATCAGGCTAGTGAAGAGAAACGTCTAGCATGGGTTACATCTGGATTTCCCGTTGAGATTCCAGTAGCTATGGGAGTAGGAGTTAGCTATCCTGAGCAATATGGGGCAGTAGTTGGTTCTCAAAAAGTAGGACCTGAAGTATGTGGATATGCTGAAGAAATTGGATATTCTCAGGAACTCTGCTCCTATGCCCGAGCCAGTATTGGGTCTGTTGAAAAACCAGATAAGAGCCCAATGGATGGCCTTCCTACTCCACAAGCACTTCTTGCAGGGAATAACATCTGTGGTACCGTGCTAAGGTGGTATGATGCTATATCAGAACAGACAGGAGCTCCTGTATATCTGTTTGATACACCACCAATTGAAAATGAACAACCTGAACACCATAAGGAATACGTTCTTAGAGGTTTAGATAGATTAGTAGAATTTCTTGAGACCACTTTCAATACAACACTAACAGACGAGAGGATGCATGAAGTTGCAAACCTTTCTAGTAAAGCACTAGAATTATGGACCAGATCATTGACCGCATGTAAAACAAGTCCCTCTCCATTAAATTGTGCTGATAGATTTCTAGCAATGGCTCCTGTTGTTTCAATGAGGGGTACAGAATTGATTATCGACTTCTATCAAGGTCTCTGGGATGAGGTTGACACACGAGTGAAAGAGGGTCTTGGTGCTATAAGAGATGAAAAGATACGTCTTCTCTGGGATAATATACCTCCTTGGCATTCGATCTTCAAATTCTTTAATGGCCTTGCAAAACGTGGTGTAGTCTTTCCTGCAGATACTTACACACATGCTTGGTCTGGAAAAATCGAAGGTGATGACCTCTTCGACAGTGTTACTAGTATCTATTCTAATGTTTATCTCAACAAGGGACTTGACGCAAAAATTGAGAAGATGTGTGAATTGATTGAAGACTACAACCTTGATGGTTTTGTCATGTTTTCTGTTCGGTCCTGCAAACGCTATTCTCTCGGGCAACTTGTTTCTAAGGAGATAGTATCTGAACATACTGGTGTTCCAGGTGTTGTGATAGAAGGTGACATGGTAGATTCTAGAGTATTCAACGAGGCTCAAATTCAAACAAGAATGGATGCCTTACTAGAGATGTTCTTGTGAGGATTAAATTGTGAACGAATTTGGAATCGGAATTGATGTGGGTTCTACCACTGCAAAAGGGATTCTCATTGATAGCGAAAAGAAAGTCAGAGCAAAACACATCATGAACACGGGAGCTGCAGCTTCTAAAGCAATTAATGAAATTCTGAAACAAATCGAATTACAATCTGGACTCAAGCCTGATAGTATCCCAATAGTAGGAACGGGTTATGGACGTAATCGTATTGAGAATGCTACGAAAACTGTGACGGAAATAACGTGTCACAGCATAGGTGTACACTCATTGAATCCAGAGATTCGCCTTCTAATCGATGTTGGTGGACAAGACGCAAAAGTGATTCGTATAGGAAAAGATGGAAAGCCTGAAGATTTCGAACTCAATGACAAATGTTCTGCTGGAACAGGAAGATTTCTCGAAGTCATGGCAAGAGTTCTTGATGTTACTTTGGATGAGTTAGGTCCTCTTGCACTTCAGTCTGACTCTCCTTCTTCGATCAGTAGCACATGTACAGTCTTTGCAGAGAGTGAAGT
>CAZMBV010000126.1:0-7425 GCA_964564335.1 uncultured archaeon | reverse complement strand
GACCCATACTAAAAACGGGCTCACAATTCTTCAGACGTTCCTGAGAGATATCTGTGAATACCAAGATGACTGGAAACCTGAGGACCAAATTAGAAATATTATCGATTATGTGAAAGAAACAGTTGGTTCTTCACAAGTCTTGATGGGAACCAGTGGCGGAGTTGATTCGACAGTTGCAGCATATCTCATTAGACAAGCGATTGGTGAGCGTCTTTATTGTGTATTTGTTGACAATGGGCTACTTAGAGAAGGAGAGAAAGAGGAAGTAGTCACCGCATTCAGAGAGATGGGTTTTGAACACTTTGTCGCTGTTGATGCATCAGATGAGTTTATTGATGCACTTGAAGGAATCGAAGAACCTGAAGAGAAGAGGAGAATCATTGCTAACAAGTTCATTGAAGTATTCGAGCGTAAAGCAAAAGAACTAGAGTCTGAATTTGGTAAGTTTGAATTCTTGGGACAAGGCACTATCTATCCCGACAGAGTGGAGAGTGCAGCGACAGGAAAAGCGACTGCAGTAATCAAGAGCCATCACAATGTGCGTCTTCCAGAATGGATGGCATTAAAGCTAGTTGAACCCTTGAAAGACCTCTACAAGGATGAAGTCAGACAAGTTGGTTTTGCTATAGATATCCCGAAACACATGATTACAAGGCAACCATTCCCGGGACCATCACTTGCAATCAGAATCAGTGGCCAAGTAACTCTTCAACAGCTTACCATCCTTCGCAAAGCAGACTCAATCTTGCAGGATGTAATTGAAAACGAAACATTCTACCCACATATTTGGCAATCATTCTGTGTGTTACTCCCCGTGAGAACTGTCGGTGTTATGGGTGATGAGAGAACATACGATCAAGCAGTTGTCATCCGGATGGTTGAAAGTGTAGATGCAATGACTGCGTCAGTAACAACACCTCCATGGCACGTACTTCTGCTTGCAGCATCTAGAATTGCAAATGAAGTGAAGGGTGTCAATCGAGTTGTGTATGATTTGACATCAAAACCACCAGGAACAATAGAATGGTATTGAAATAAAATGATGTATTGGGAAACGGTTGTATGCGAAAGTGATATGTATAGCTATAGCGATGCCAGCAAGAGATGAGAGGCAAGCTAGTCTATCCATATTCTGATTCACTTCTCGATTACGAGTTCAGTCAAGAACATCCTCTAAAACCAGAACGATTAAAGCTGACTTATCTCCTCTCAAAGCAACTTGGACTTTTGGATAAAACAAATGTTATCGAACCAACTCCAGCGACAAGAGCAGACCTTGAGTTATTCCACTCAGCAGAGTACATCGATGCTGTTCAAAAGTGTGGAGAAGATTTATGTTCAGATTACAAACATGGCTTAGGTACTCCAGATAATCCCGTTTTCCCAAAGATTTACGAAACTGGTGCAAAATACGTGGGAGCAACCCTAGACGGAATGAAGAAGATAATTGATGGTGCTTCTAATGCATTTTGCATATCAGGGGGATTACATCATGCTCAACGAAATGCGGCAGCAGGTTTCTGTATCTTCAATGATGTGGCAATTGCTATTAACTATCTTCAGCAGAAGAAGGATTGTAAGGTTCTGTATTTTGACATCGATGCACACCATGGAGATGGTGTCCAGAACGCGTTCTACCGTTCCAAGGATGTCCTGACCATTTCAATTCACCAGACTGGAAAAACACTCTTTCCCGGCACAGGTTTTGTTTATGAAACTGGAGGTGCAGAAGGGACGGGATATTCAATCAATGTACCAGTAATCCCAGGTGCTGGAAGTCTTGAACTAATTAAAATCTACAATGAAATTGTAAGACCTCTTGCTGAATCATACAAACCAGACTTGCTAGTGACGCAGCTTGGTGTAGATGGTCACTATAATGACCCACTTGCACATCTTGCCTATACATCGTATGGGTACGAAACTGTGCTAAGAGATTTAAGAAAGATTTCTTCTGATTTGTGTAGTCTAGGATGGCTTGCTGTTGGTGGTGGGGGTTATCATCCAGTCACAGTTGCTAGATTATGGGCTCTATTTCTAGCAATTATGTTGGATGAGAAAGTTCATGATAAAATTCCCGATGAATTCAAAAAGTCATGTGAGTCCTTGGGCTATTCAAACTATCCTGAAACAATGCGCGATGAGGAGGATGTCGTACAGATGTACTTTTCAAGAGAAGAAGTCACCCTCGATCTTGATAGAACTATCAGAAGAGTGAAAGAGCTAACGTTTCCGTATCACGGGCTCTAGTCTTCGCTAGCCAACTGCAAATCAATCCATTTTCGGATCATCTTCACAACAAGATCTGAAGCTGTTGCCATAATAACTGTGTCTGCATCTTCAGATAGTAAGGATGAGGGGTCAACGCCCGAACGAGCAACACGCAATAACGAAGGGTAGCATAACAAACCTAGCGCTTGTACAACATCTAGAGAATCCTCACCTTTGACTGAAATCTTTGAACCTAGCAAATCAGGTGGTGATATTTTCGAATCACTATCAAGAGATGTAAGAAGGGTTTCAATGTCACCCAGAATAATGACATTTGGCTCGATGCATTCATCAAACACTTCAGGTTTGCCATGCGAAAAGACAAGAGATACCTGTTCATCAGTATCTGTGGCTTTGAAACAGAAACCAATATCCTTGAAGGAATCATCTGTTGTACTCATATACGAGTCAAATTCAGGTTCTGTTATTTCATCCAATATCTTTGCACGGTCAAGACTTACGTTGAATGCAGCCCGGCATCCATCAACGACAGGACCCAAGTATTCCATTAGCATGAAACGATCCTTCTGAATATCCTCAGCTATCTGTTTCAATAATTTTTCTAGAGGAATTAGTTCCTTATCTTTTTCATCTATCAAAGCTCTCATTCTAATTGAGCAGGATTTTCCATATAGAGATAGTGCTGGAGCCAATTGAACCCATCCTACAATGACTGAAAAGCAATCTTCTCTCTGAAATAATATACTGTAAGGTGATAGAATGATTACTGACATTCACATGCATTTGGGTAACAGTCCTAATGAAGTTCTTAATGTGAATAGGGACAATCTAACTGAACATGTAGACATGTTGGTATCACGAATGGATTTATTCGCAATTGACCAAGCAGTCCTAACACCAGAGGAACCCCATATCAAATCAGATCTATATCTGAAAGCAGCTGAAATTTATCCAGACAGACTGCATAGTGCCTGTTCAATTACGCCTCGACCAATAGATGTTGCGAAGGAGAAACTTGCGACATATGTTGACAAAGGAAGCTGTGCACTAGTCTTGAGTGGGGATTCTTATCATACGAGTGATCCTGCTGTTCAGGTTCTTATCCATGAGGCAATTGGCCAAGATCTACCAATCTTCTTTCGTAACGAAAATTTCACAAGCGAAACAATTACCTTCTTGGATTCAATATCAACTGTCTGCCAGGAAGGAAAATTCGTTGTGTTAAGTATGGGAGGTCTTTTCGGATTTCCTCAGTTGATTCCTTTGATTTCTAGACCGAATGTGTGGCTAGAACTATCTACGACATTCATAAAATTAGTTGAGTCACCGTTGAGAGTCTTCTTGGATGCCCTTATTCAAGATATTGGAGTTACAAAGCTTGTATTCGGTTCAGGATATCATAGTCAATATGTGGACATGATGGGAGCTCTGAATCTGATTGATCTCAATATTGATACTCGTAGATTAGTGATGGAAGAGAATGCTTGGCGAATACTAGGTGTGGAATTCTAGCACGCATTACTGCGAATAATTAACCAACTAATAGTTTTTCATGTATAAGCCGCTCGATATCATCTTGATTGGGTAATCCAATTATCCGAGATTTACCTATTTGAATCAAAGGAAGTGCTACGAGATTCAAAGCCTCAATTAATTCTGGTCGATTATCAACTGAGGTTTCTACAACTTCGACAGAACTTGATAGATGTGAAGCTCTTCCTGCAACTGATCTCGCAACTTCCAAGGCATTCTCACAGAATGAACAATATTCACTAGTGAATACATCGATTCGTATATTGCCAGATACCTCAGGAACCTGTTCAAGATTTCTAAATGCTCTCTGTTCCAAATTCATCTTTTATGACCTTCTAAGTCCTCTCAAGAAATGAGTGAGTGTATCACTCAGCAAAGGTAGGCGGTTTTAGTCGTACATGTTCCGAAACGAAATCGATGGCACGTAACGGAATTGCTTCCCAGGAATTCAATTTTGATTCCAGATCTCGTTCAACGATGACAAAGGGACCCTCAGAATCATCGAACCAAACTTTTTTCACACGTCCCAAAGGGAATCCTCTGAAATCACAAACAATCTTCCCTTTCAGTAGCCATTTCATCTCATTTGTTTCCATAGGCCTCAACAAGATGTCAAAGATGCATCTGAACAAGAGATTGTGTACAACCGAGGTCATTCTAGCGTAACACTAGGTCGGGATAAAAAATCAATCGTCTTCTAATGCAGAAATTGAAAAACTACCATGTAGCTTAGAAACAAATTCATTGCAATTGGAAAGAATAGCCATGTCAGGTAGTTACCAAATGGAGCTGTGAATCGATTTACTTGTTCAGGAATAAAACCAAAGTATCCACGTTCGACTGAAGTCCATCTCCACATACCCAGTTTCCTGCTTAATAGCGGTTCTATGAAATACAAATCAAATGATGCACATATGATGCCCGAAAGAGCAACAGCTTCTGCTCCGTTCAAACCAACCAATAGTGATAGAATTAATGTCCCTTGAATTGCTGTGATCCACATCAGAGGAATCCATACTGGAACACGACCTACAAAGATTTCATTTCTGCCGGTATAATGGTAGTATCCTTTTCCAGAAACAAGGTGCTCACCAACTGTCGCAACGAGTAGAATCGTAACAGCCTGCACTATTACAAGGAAATTGTATTTCTCCCAAAGAAATGAGATTGTAAGTGCAGCCAATATACCATAGAGGAGTAAGGGAATTACTCCAAATAATTTCGGCATTAATTCTTCTTCCTCTTTAATATCGAAAAATTAGTCTTACGACGAACAACGTTATGAGCTGATTGCAAGACTGCGCGTGCTTGAGCAGTACGTTGATTGAATGAAATCAAAAAACGTCTACCAACACGTTTTGTCTTAATCTCGCGGGTTGCTAAAGTTTCTTGTACATCCAGTAAGATATCAACAATTCTTCCAACTGTTCTACGGTCAATTCCAAGTTTTCTTGAGAGTTCGCCAATAGACATAGGCACTCCGGACTTGAGTTCCTCAATGACCTTACTCATTGCAATGAATAGCTTGGGAGAGTTGGAAAGGTTTGAAGGTATTGACATTTAAAATCAGGTGGAAGTAGTATCTCAAACATATATATACGTTATTATGTACACATTATTATGTACTCATAATAGTGAATATATAGAACATCGCTTCCAGAATTTCAATTCGAAGCAAGACGGATAAAATCTATTGTTCAGGTTCATCTTGATCGTATCCCCATTCAATTATTGTATCACTATCGGATGGGAGGAACGAACCAGGGACAAAATATCCCGCAATTCCCATAATTATACCAAGTATATTCATTATACCACCAGAAACAATCCAAATACGAGAGTCACTTATTTGGTTTAGACCAAGATCTATACCACCAATGCCTTCTACATTATCAAAATAGACCGTATAGTTACCTACAGGGAGATCAATGATTTCACTATATTCGTAAAGAATAAAATCTGGACCTACGACTTGGTTCTCGGGCCCCAAAGTCATATTCACAAACCTAGTATCTGAAGTACTATTTTCCAATATTACCAAGTCTAATTGAACAATCGTAGCATTTGCAGGTCGCACAGAGATTGATATCTGAAGCTGAGGATAGTATCCAGGTGCATCATATATAGTCCAAGGTCTCCTTTGATTTTCATTTACTGAATAATTGATGTAGTGATATGGAGATGTAACAACAATCATTCCACCAATAAGGATTACTGCTAATCCGCCAAAGTAGAAGAAAGATTTCTTACTGAACCAGATACTTCCCATATTGTTAGACCCGTTTTATCCTCATTTCTCACCGTTATAGGTCTAACGAACAGTGTAATGTCAAGTGATATTGGTAGTTTATATAGAACTGAATTAGTACACTATTGTGTATCTTAGGTTGTAATTTAAGATTCAGGGCGAGATATGCATGGGGGCTTTTAGAAGAAACAAGAAACTATCACGTCTCATACCAAAAAATCACTTCTGTTCATTCTCAATATTCCGTGAAGCACCACTCATCAATTGGACTTACACTGATGCGGTTCTATTCACTGCGTACGATATTTACAGATCCACTGATTTCTGGCTGGACCAGATCATCAACTCTGGAAAGACGTTGAAAGAAGGTCTGATAGATCTTGGTTTTCCGAAAAAACATTCCCTTGTTGCAGATACCGGAGTATTCGAAATGGAGGCAAAGAAAGCTGGAATAGCTCGAGATCTTGGGATAGAAATCGATATCGAATTGTCAAATACTCAAATTTTTGAAGCCTATGAATTATCGGGAGCTGACTATTTTGTAGCTCCAGATGAAATTGTTCTACCCCAAGACAAGAAAGAAGTTATCCTCACAAAAACTATGACTATCAAAGAAAATCTTCTTGACCTGCTCGAGGTCGTTCCAGCTTCAAAGGTAATCGCAGTAATCCAAGGTCATACTGAAGATACAATCAGTGATCTATTTGATTTCTATAGAAAACATAATATTTCTTGTTTTGCAATGGGAGGAGTCATTCCACTCTATCATCATAGTAAGGAACTACTCGACAAAGTGCTGAGGTACGTTAGAGATATCACAAAGGAGCACTGGCTCCATATCTTTGGTCTTCCACGGATGAGTCTGCTGCAATATTATTTGCATGAAATAGGTGTTGATAGTGTTGATACTTCAGCTCTTCTCTATATGACAGCAAGACGGAGATACCTTATTGGTTCCAAAGGAGTGCAAGTGAGAAATGCAGTCTTTAAGGACTGCAGTTGTGAAGGATGCTTAAACTTAGATCCCATGCCTTCAACAAGAAGTCCTGATTTCTTTGTGAATCTCTATATACACAATATTCTCACAGCTGTGAAACTTGCCAAGAAACCATTTGGTTATGGTTTAGTTCAATCCAAATCTCCGCTCAAAAAGGATGAGGAGCTAGTTGTCAAGCAAGATAGCTACAAACCTGAACCTGTGATTTGCAATGAAATAGAGCCCAAGGTGAATCTTCAATCGTGGATGACCGCAGAGGAATCTCTTGAAATCAAGATGAAACAGAAGGATGACGAAGATTCAGCAAGATTACTTCAGCCAGATGACAATGGTTCCTATTTGGAAGATGATTCCGACTAGAACAAGACCTCCTCCAGGTGTCATAACCAGAATAGATTAAAAATACTAGCAGATA
>CAZMBV010000125.1:0-7513 GCA_964564335.1 uncultured archaeon | reverse complement strand
CAGCTCAAACGACAAGCAATATTCAGATTACTGTATCAACAGAAGCCGGAGTTGTATTCGTTGTAGAATGGAATCCTGCAGATAGGAATATCACTTACATTGAAACAGTAACAATCACTGTAAATTACACGTACGGTGGACTTCCAATCGATGACACCTGGGATGGAGTTTGGGTAAGGGCTACATTCAGTGGTAGTCATCCGCTCGTGGATCTAACCTACAATGGAACTTCAGAACTATGGGAAGTCACTCTTAATGGAAGTGACTATCTCGGTACAACTACAGTAACGATTCGAGCAAGTGCAACAGGGTATAGTCCAGTACAGGATGCTCAAGACCTTCTCGTAACGGAGGATATTCCGACACTTACCAATTCATGGACTGACTCAGCCGCATCAACTGATTATGATACTAATATCCTATTGCAAATTACTGTTAGAGATTCAAGTGGAACATTCATCGATGGAGCCACTCTAACAGCTAACGTTTTTGCAGCAGTCTATCCACTGACACCCAATGGCAACGGTGTTTACTCAATTCTTATTGACCCACAGGAAACAAGGGGAATCCACGTAGTCAACGTGACAATTGCTGAATATGGATATACCATTACATCAACGTTCCTCAATCTCACAGTACGTGCAACAACCAGTATCGATGTCGATTATGTCGCCTCAGAATATGAGCAGTGGAATCTAACCATAACAGCCATTTATACCGATACATTCTACAGTACACCAATCACAAATGCTACCGTCACTGTAACGATCAACGGTGTTGAATACATACTCGTTTACGATAATAGTGAGTACGTTCGTGAAATAGTACTTGATTTTGTTCCAGGAGACTACCCAATTTCTGTAGTCGCAAACGCGCAATTCTGTAACGAAGCAACAGCATCGCCAGATCTCACCATTCTAGCTAAGCGTGCAGTCTATCTATCCTTAACTACTGAAGGAGAACCAAGTGCGGAAGGACAGATACTTTCAGTCACAGCTACTTTAAGGTACAATGATACAGATGAAGGGGTTCCAAACGAAAATATCTACTTCATTATCACAATCAACTATACGAATGGTACCATAGAGGTTAGAAATGCTGCCTCACAATTTGATACAACCAACACCGAGGGTATTGCTACATTGAGTTTTGAAATACCATCAGGTAATATCCAGAGTATTTCTATTGTGGCAGAGTACAGAGGAAGTCGGGAGATTTGGAATACATCTCTTGCTAAAAATGTTGAAGTTGGTGTAAATCCACTATTTGCAATATTGGCATTCTTCATAATGGATGATTTCGGAAGAATGCTTGCAATATCAATAATACTCCTCGGAATTGTTGTAGCAGCATACAATAAACGAGTCAAACCTAAGAAACGTGCAGCTCGAGCATCACTTGAGAATCAACTCCAGATGTTCAGAGACTTAGAAACACTTCGTCATTTCATGGCAGTGTATCTAGACAGAGGAACCTGCGTTTTCTACCATCCCTTCACAGAAGAGAGAATTCAGCCGGACCTCATTAGTGGATTTATAGCCGCAATCACCAGTGTCTATGGAGAAATCAAGGGAGACGGCGTAAGGGGAACTTTGGAAGAGATTCAATATCAAGGACTCAGACTCAATAGCTTCAGTGGCGAATTCATCATTGGAATCCTCATCCTTGAGGGTGAGATGACTCCATTACTCAAAGACCGATTGCAGTTCTTTGTGGATCTATTCGAGAATCAATATGATCAGGATCTGACCGAGTGGAATGGATTAATCGATTGTTTCGATCCAGAATGGGTTGTGTCCACACTCACCTCAGCATTCAATTATTCTTGGCTTTTTGCACACAAATTTGGGCCAACTCAAAAGGTAGCAAAGGCAGATGCAAAAATATTGGATTACATTTCCGCGGTTCGTGATGATAGAAGTGAATTCTATTTCAAAGACCTACTGGCACCATTAGCAGAGATGCTCGAGATCAGTGAGGCTGCGGTTCTAGATAGACTTCTTGCACTTCAAGATAGAGGAATAATCACCCCGATCGGCATTCAGACTATCCTGCAGCGTCAGGGAATGGGACTTGCTAACGAGGAGTTTGATGTGGTTACTCGGTTAGAACTCCCGAAGGAAGATGAACCCACAATAGATGAAACGGAGAAATCTGTAGAAGAAACTTCACATAAACCAGAACCTGAAGAGGAACCAACTGAATCTGACTCTGTCGAAGAAGTTGAATCTTTGAAGAGTGAAGAACCCGAAAAGAAGGAGAAAAAACTCGACCCTATCGAAGAGTTCGTTCAGGATGTCGAATCGCTTCTTACCAAAGAGAAAGAAAAAGACGAAAATGAATAGACTGAAATCAATCTTGAAGGCAAGAACACTTATCTAGCAGACAGAATTGTTGAATCTTGAGGAATAACTATGCCATGGGACATTGAAAATTATATAATTGTTGACAATCGCATTCTGAGGGTTGAAATATCTGTCCCACTCATCGAGTTCCTCTATGTCAGTATTGATGATGTCAAAGTAGAATGGTTGGAGATGTTGAGTCAGTTCATCGCAGAACAACCGGGAGTTGACATGTCCTGGGAAATGCAACCAGTCGAAGATAAAGCGATGGTGATAATTCAAATAGCAAAAGCAGGACAATTCACGAAAGCAGAAACAAAGGGAGCAATTGATGCAGTAGATGCACTCTTTGACAGAAAATGATATCATTAACTGTTTTTCATAATCGGCAGAGTTCCGTTTCCCTGTGGTATCACGGCAATTCTTGGATTGGACACCATAGAAGTCTTTGCTACTTCATAGCCTTCTTGAGGGTCCTTCACAGCTGTACTCCTGAATCTCTCTGCAATCAATGATTCTCTTAAACGACTACAGATTATGACTTTTCGCGAACTAAGTATATCCACAAAGAATCGAGCTTTTTCCATTCCAATCTCAAATCCAGTTTCAGCCAAGAGGGATATCTCTTCTTGCGAATTGCATTCTGATACGCCTCTAACGAAGCCATCAGGGCCAGCTCCTTCAACGCACTCAGCAATAAGAACAATTACACCACCATGTTCTGTTGCTTCTTTACCTGCATGAAGAGAATCAACTGCATCGTACAATGTTCGATCATTGGAAGAACCACCTGCACTTACAAATGCTATATCCGCTTTGTGACTGAAGTAAGTTTCAGTCATGCTCTTTGCCATTGCTACTCCATTATACCATGCAGTATATGGATTCCCGGCGATTATACCTCTGAGATTATCCTTCCAATCAGGAATCGCATTTATGATAAAATCAAGACATGCTAATCTAGATGCTTCTTCCAAGTCGATACATGCTGCACTACCAGTATCAAAAGGATTGTTTGAGTTAGTCGCTTGTAATTTATAATTATGGGATATTGATTTGATTCCACTCGAATACGGTATAACTGACATCCGCCCACCGGTAGCACCTACAAATACATCTGACCGTATCGTTCCAATTCCAATCTTAACTTCAGCATCCATGAAGGCCTTGTTAACATAGACTGGTGTGCAATGAGTTGGTGTTTCACCCACAAAACATAGATCTTCGCCCATTCGTGGGTCATGGAGAATTTGTTGGTAGTAACCTTGATCATAAAGTTTGATTATTTTGGAAGTTTTATCTCGGGATGTAGAATCAATGAAACCCATAGGATAAATTATTGAAATATTACTAGGTCCAGACATTGATGCATGAAGACTTTCCAGTACAGTATTCAGGAGAGTAGAAACAAGTTCAATATCTTGCCCACCATTAACAACAATGCAGATAGAATCTACTTGAGAAATGATTCGCGAAAAGGAAGATGAATCTATAGGGTTCTCAAGAGCGTTCATGATTGTACGTTCAGTATCAATGCTATCTTCTACGGATATGGGTAATAATGTTTCAAACGGTATCCTCCTAGAAATATCAAGTGGAAGTGAACCGGCACCATATCGTAAATCGAACCTCATTAATTAGAACCCAGAATGGGGTTGTCAGCATGCCTCTTAAAGTTACCAGCATTCGCCAAAGGAACGTTCATAACTACCATACTAGTGACGACAGATTGGAAAGGAAGACAATGCGAAAATCGGATAAACTGTTGATTATATCATTAGCAGCACTCGCAGTCTATTTTGTCCTTTCAATCACAATACCTGATTTTACGAGCCCCATCATCTTAGCGTATAATTGGCTATTAGAGATATCGAAGGTGCTAGGATATTTCGGACCATTTATTGTATCGTTTCTTGGTAATGCTTCATTTCTTTTTCCAATTCCATACATGATGGTGACTTTCTTCCTTGGAGGTTTTACTGATAATAACACAGGACTATTCCTTTTCAATCCGTGGCTTGTGGGAATCATTTCTGGACTTGGTGCTACTTTGGGAGAAATGACTGGTTGGCTACTTGGATACGGCGGTAGCCAGTTAATTGATGAAATCCAAAGAAACGCGTTTAGTGATTACATTGAATCACGTCCGAAAGCAACTCCATTTATCGTATGGGTTCTTGCGATTACTCCAATTCCAGATGATTTTCTCATCGTACCTCTTGGAGCAGCAAAATATCCGTGGTGGAAAGTGGCAATTCCACAATTCATAGGTAAATCGATGTTCATGATAATGGTTGCCTGGGCAGGAAGGTTTAGTCTAGGATTCTTCGAGTTTCTTATTGGAAATCCAGCAAGTATCGCGTCAAGATCTATTGAGGTCCTAGCTCTCTTACTGTTAGTACTGGGGCTCTATATGCTTGTTCGTATTGACTGGAAGAAAATGATACCCAAAGAACCAGAAGATAGATTTGAGAAGAATCGCTATTAGAGTCGGAACGGATTATGGTTTGAATCCTGAATAGGTCGCTTATTCTTCACTTTTTTCCGAGCGATACAATTTATCGAAAAAATCTTGACCAGCTTTAGTTACTGATACAACTCCTTCTTTCAACATATTGCCAACCGCAATAATATTGATACCAGCGGATGAAATTGGAGCGTTAATCATTCCTATATCATTCATTTCACCAAGAAGCTGTATGAATGCACCGAGTCGATACAGAGCTAAAATCCCAACACACCTTCCAAATGCGCGTTTCATTCCTTCAATAATTGCTACTTTTGGATCCTCGAATTCTGCTAGAGCCTTTTCTATCTCCAAAAAAGTGCAGCACATAGTTCGAGCATTTTCATCAGGAGCATCAGCAAAATGGCCAGGGGCTTCTAGTTGGAATGGATCTTTCAGATGCCCTACGATTTTCAATCGAGGGGCTTCCTCAGGAATAGACCACCACGTACGCAAGTGTTGATCAGATAATGGCTTTATCTCGAGGTTTTTATCTTGCGAAGATTCAGAGATGATTGCAGGTAGGAAAGAGTGCCAGCCAGGAATCGTTCGGAGACCAAGTTTTCCTGAGAGAGGTAGTTCAAAGTCAAGTCGCCGAGAACAATAATGAACTAAATCGTATATCGCGAATTTCCTTTTCTTATCAAGGTAAACGTAAATTGGTTCAAAGTCACCCTCATGCGCTGGAACTGCTTGATAGTCCCAGACGTACAGATATTGAAGGCAGATAAGATCGGGAGTTTTGGTAGACCGTACAACACGTCCATGAACTCCAATGAATTCAGTATCCAATAGTGCTTGACGCGTGGAATCTGGAATCACAACACCAAAGGTCTCAACAAGGGATCTATCACCATTCTGGACTCCTGAAGTTACAGGAAGATATTTTGTCAGTAATGCTTGATCGAACTCAGCTGTTAATCCGCGACTATGCTCCGTAAAAGTCATCTCATTTGGTTTTGGATGAACTTGAAGCAACTCTGAGAATTTTTTCTCTACCAATCAGATCTACCTCTTATTAGTAGTCATACTGGAGAGATTATAGAGGTTGCGACAAGAAAGAAGGGATGAGAACTACTTCAGTAGTCCTCATTTTAAAATTAAACAGGTCTGAAAGCCAAGTATTTCTTACCGGACTCAATGGTCTCGTATTCCATTTTAACAGCAATACCTAATCTTACTTCTTCAGGTTTGAGAGGATCATACCCCAGGAGTCTTGCACTGACTCTCGTTCCTTCTTCCAATTCAACTATAGCTATGTAATAAGGAGTTTCCTCCGCAAACTCGTCAGGAGCAATATGTATGACTGTAAAGGATACAAGCTTACCCTTTCCACTTACTTCAGTCCATTCCATCTTACTGCTGCCACAACTGTAGCATGAGCCGGATGGAGGAGCAATGATCGTTCCACAGTCAACACACTTGTAAGCCTTGAATTGACCTTCCTGAATATTCTGCAGGTATTCATCTACTGTTGGTTTCTCACTCATACATCAGCCCTCCTCAGAACGTTTACAACACAAGTAGCACCTGTACCTCCAAAATTATGGACAACAGCATTATCATGTTTGGATACTTGATTCGGTCCAGCATCCCCTAGAAGTTCTCTATAAGCAACAACTATTTGTTTCACTCCGGTCGCGCCTACTGGATGTCCAACTGCCTTCAGGCCACCCATTGGATTAATTGGTTTATCGCCATCTAGTGCCGTGAGACCATCTCGTACAGCTTTTGCACCCTCACCGGGTTTAAAGAATCCAATATCTTCGCTGGCAATGATTTCTGCGATTGTGAAACAGTCATGTACAATTGCAAAGTCCATATCTTTGGGCTGAAGTCCAGCCATTTTGTAAGCAATACGACTTGCATCAACTGAAGCACTAAATGAGCTAAGATCATCTCTATCACAAAGATTCATTGAAGCAGATGCTTGTCCAGTTCCTGTAATTTTGACCGGTAGGTCTGTGTATTCTTTTACTTTCTCATTTGAAGTCAGCACTAAAGCAGCAGCGCCATCAGAGATGGGTGAACAATCAAATAGTTTGAGAGGCCACGCAATGTATCTTGGAGTCATGGCTTTCTCTAATGATATCTCCTTCTGAAATTGAGCAAGTGGGTTTGTTGACGCATTCTTGTGGGCCTTTACAGCGACACGAGCCATGTCTTCTTCTGTTGTCCCATATTTCTGCATATGAGCAACAGCAGCAATACCAAAGACACCAGGAAATGTAAGTCCAATGCTTGATTCAAACTGATCATCTGCAGCAGCTGCAAGTGCTTCTGTGACCTCAGGTGTTGTTGATGAGGTCATCTTCTCAGCTCCAGCTACAAGTACAGTATCATACATTCCTGATTCGATCGCCATTATCCCAGCACGCAAGGCAGTGGCACCGGATGCACAAGCTGCTTCATGTCGTGTTGCGGGAATTCCTTTCAGACCTGCGAAGTCAAGAAGGAGAGGTGCGGTATGTCCTTGATGAACTAACATCTCAGGAATAAAGGTTCCAATGAATGCAGCCTGAATATCCTTCTTAGGAACTCCAGCATCAATAGTAGCCTTGTCTACAGCTTCAGCAAACATTTCTCGTTGAGAGACTCCTTGCAAAGCTCCAAATTTGGTCTGTGCGGCGCTTACAATATTCGTATTATTTAGGGGCACGTT
>CAZMBV010000124.1:0-7583 GCA_964564335.1 uncultured archaeon | reverse complement strand
ATGAGGTCTCCACTGGAATCTTTGAGTCCTATAATTCCGTCGATCTCTCTCAATCCGTCAATCATTGTCCAATGGAGAGGGACTCCAGTAACTTGGGGAATGTTATAAACAAAGATTGGGATGTCACTGTTGTTAGCAACTTTTTCAAAGTGCTCGTAGATTTCTTTTGGAGAAGGCTTTAGAAAATATGGTGATACAACAAGAGCTGCATTAGCTCCTAATTCTGCAGCGCGTCGAGTGAGTTTGATTACATCACTAGTGTATGCAGCCCCGGTACCTGCAATAACGGGAACTCTACCCTTAGCGGCCTCGCAGGCAATACGAATTGCATCAACCTTCTCATCGAACTTCATACTAGTGAATTCGCCAGTGGTTCCACAGGGAACAATGCCAGTTGCGCCAGCCTTGATTACATATTCAATCAAATTTCGAAATTGTTTTTCATTCACGCCATTCTCATCAAATGGAGTTACAAGAGCTGGGTAGACTCCATGGAAAAGAAATTCTTCTTCAGACATTTGAATTACCTCCAAATCCCAGCAAGCGCAGTTTCAACAGCTTGCTGTGTTGCAGTTACCATTTCACGACGATCTCTCGAATCAAGATCAATATCCAACGCGATAATAGCTATATCTTCAGTCTTTGATTTCTTGGGTATCTTTCCTTTTTCAAGAAATGATGCTACAGCTTTAGCAGCACCAGATTGGACAGGGCCGTAGAATAATGATGCCTGCCGCATTGATGTGATTTTACGTGTGGGAAACATCAGACTACTGGGTTTCACTGGTAAATTCGGTTCTAGAATTACAGTCAGTCCTTCATGACCATGTTTCGCCCTGGTGAGTAATTTCACAAAAGCATGGCCAATCGATCCGGTCTTTGGGCCAGCCACAATTCCTACTGAAACAGTATCATTTGAGGCTTGACTTGTCATCAATCCAGCAGAGTGTCCAAGAGTGATTCCTTGATTCTCAAGCACTTCCAGAATCCGAATATCTTTCTGTATTGGCTCATAGTCGTGCTTGTCAATGACACCGAGTTTCTCAAGTTCTAGACGAATTTCATCTTTGATCTCTGGTGTCAATGTACCACCTGTGTTCAGGGGCATTCGACATCTTCCAGCCTTTATGCCCATCATTCTCAAAGCGGCCTTAATTGGTGGGGCAGCACCATATTTCAGGACCATGCGTGCGAAGGTTTGAGCTTCACGCTGAAGTTTTGCAGCTTCGTCTATTTTGTTGGATCTTGCTAGCTTCATAATCTCAAGCCAGATATGAGGAATAACATTAGCTGAAGCCATAATTGCGGCATTGGAGCCTGCAACAACTGCGGATAAGAAAGCTTCATCTGCACCGCAAAGGACCTCAATCTTACCCTTAAGTTTCTGAATCAATTCGAGCAGGTACGGAACATTTCCACTACTGTCTTTTATTCCTACTACATTGTCAATATCAGCAAGGTCTTCCACGACATTAGGGTTGAGCTGACCTAGAGTACATTGGGGAATATTGTAGAGGATAAGAGGGAGTCCGCCTTTGCTAGCTATCGTTGCATAATGCTCGTAGTACCCTTTATCGGCAGGTCGTAAATAATAGGGTGAGATAACAAGCGCGGCGTCGCATCCAAGATCTGCAGCATACTTTGTCAGCAACACAGTAGCTTTAGTGCTGTGTTGACCTGTACCTGCAATAATAGGAACCCTTCCATCGACAAATTCTACTGTTAATTTTAACAGCTTCTTTCTTTCCTCAGTGCGCATGTAAGAGAATTCACCAGTAGTACCAGCGGGAACAACACCAGTCACGCCCTTACTGAGTGTATAGTCAATAACCTGTTTGAAGCCGTCCTCATCAATATCGCCATCTCGGGAAAATGGTGTGACAAGGGCTGGCATTACACCTTTAGGTTCGAATTTAGTCACGGAATCACCTTGGTACGGTGCAAATTAGTGGTGTATAAATGACCTTCGCTTGCAGATTTCTGGTTAAAAAATGAAAGTTGCTTTATGGAAGTAGTGTTTAAGATAATCCATGCCAGAATTTGTGGTTGCTCTTACGACATGTCCAAGAAATAAGAGCGAGGATTTAGCTCATAGTCTAGTTGATGAGCGTGTTTGCGCTTGCGTAAATATTGTTTCAAGTGTGAAGAGTATCTATCACTGGAAAGATGAGATTGTTACTGATGAAGAATCACTCCTGATTATGAAGACACAAGAAGACTACAAAGAAATCCTCTGGGAATCTATCAAGAAGATGCATCCATACGATGTACCAGAATTCGTGATTCTTCCAATTAAGTGGGGCTCAGCTAACTACCTCAATTGGATATCAGAGAATATTAAGGATTCAAGTTGACCTACGCAATATCTGCTCTTCTTGCCGCATATACCAGTGACTCATTGAAGTACTTGCCAACAATCGCGCTTAGCGCTGGACCAATCACGTAGTTAATTTCTCCTGGGAGAAGCTCTTTGATATTTGTTTTTGAAGTCAACTTACCTTGTCTCTTGAGAGTAGCAATCTCACGATCAATTGTAGACTTTGCTTTATCCCATGCCATCGGTTCTGCGCCTTTTCCAGCACCAATCAAACCATCCTTTATTTCAAAGAGTGCTCGCATAATGAAAATAGACAGGTTCTCAGAATCATTTGCTTCTTTGATGAAAGATTTCTTGTGTTGAGGACATTGACCATCTGGTGTCACTGTACCACATGCCGTACAAATTAATCGACCTCTGTTTGTCTTGATATAATAGCTAAGTAGATTTGAACACTTTACGGTATCACTCTGAGTCCATTCGAGTCCCTTTGTGCCAACTCTGCTTATTGCACGGAATACAGTTGCACCTTTATTTTGTAGATACATTAGGACATCTATTCCGATTTTCTTTGATTCAATTGCCCGTGCTTCCTTCTCTTTTACCTCGAATGCATATTCTTCCTTGGATAGCTTTTCAAGACGTTCCTGCCTCAAAAATCGCTGCATAACGTCATAGGCAATTGCGTAATTATCAAATTCTAAGTTCTCCATATTGAGAGGCTTATCGATGATTCCTTCAAAGACAGGACTTGGAGTATTCTCAAGATCCTTTCCAGCTGCCATCATATCCTTACTTGAAAATCTTGCATGCATCCAAGTGCAAATACTTGTAGCATCCAATTCTGGATGCATGATTTTCATCTCGTAAATTCTCATTGATGCTAAATCTATCAAAATCTCCTCTCTTAGAAATTGGAGAGTGACATCAGTATCCTCATAGATACTTTTCAGAAGTGCCTTGATTCTAAGTAAATCTTGTTTTGAACGAATATATGATTCAACTACCCTTGTTAAGTTAGTCAGGATACTCGTAGTGAAGTGCCAGATAATATCTAACTTAATAGATGCAGTTGTTTCTTCTTCTACTCTCGCCTGACTGAAATCTTTTGCTGATGAGATACCTAAATTGCTCAAAGCACCACTCTGAACCTGTTCACGGATTTCCATTAGCCGAACCATCTCTTCAGGTGGCGGAACTCTCATCTTCTTCTTCAGTTCCTCCAGAACTTCGATTTCCATACCAACCAGAGTTTTTCGATCTTTTATCAGTACATCCAATGTGATTTTATCCAACTCAGCGGCATTGAGACCTCTGGATTTGAGCATACCCTTGACTGGGCGATTCATAGTAATCTCGAGTTTTTCCAAAGTCTTCAAGGAGCGTTCGAGCATCTCCATCTCTTCCTTACTCACCTGCGGACCAGAGGGAGATTCATCCTTGATTTCATTCAATAACTTGAAACCTTCCGCAATAATAGAAACATCAGATATTCCTTTTCTGCGAAGTTGCGCTCTAATATCATCCTCGCTGATTTGGAGGAGATTTGAGAGAATTTCTAAAACGGATTCAGGTTCCGATGCAAAAATATCAGAGAGAGGTCCAGTAACATAGTTCCCAAGTTGATTTTCGTAATTTTCTATAGTTGTTGGAGTATCGAAGTCCTCTTCTATGACTTCAAGAAGTCCAAGTCTTATTTTATGAGCAATCCTGATACCTTTCAAATCATCTTCTGGTTTGCAGAACTTCTTAGAGATTGCATCAGCAATCGAATCCCAACTTCTAGGTGGTATTAAAGATTCAACTAGCCGCCCTTTAGCATACTCAATTCGCCCATAAATTTTTTCAAGACCCATCTTTAGGATAGTTGTTTCTGGTACTTCGGATGGATGTTCACGCAGGAGCTCTTCTCTTAGTGTCATTGCACTCTCCTTGAGCCCTGATGCTTTTGTATAGAGTTCATCACGCCATTGAGGACCCCATCCAGTAACTTCCAAAATGAGGTCAATATCATGATTCGGAGTATATCCAGCAGGAATCTTTCGCAAATATTCCTTCACCATTCCAATTATCTTCTCTTTGATATCATGTGCTGAACTGTCAGTTCCTGCAAGGTCATTGCATAAACGAATTGTCAATTCACTCAAGATACGGGAAGTATCAATTTCTTCACGTTGTTTGTCCGCAAACAACTGACGAACTTCAAGTTCAAGTTGGCGACGCTCTTCTTGCCCAAGTTGATCCTTACCCTCTTCGGGTGTATGTTCGGGAGAGTCTGATGCCTCGAGAAGACGAATTCCTTGGTAACTGTGAAGATAGAATGATGCAAAGAAAGAAAATACATCCTCTAGAGGTTGCGTTTCAGAAAGAATTTCGGAAAAGAGCTGTCTATCCCGTGTGCTTCTCATATGAGTTGCTAAAGCCTCTCTGAGTAGAATTTCTTTTCCAGCTTCGCTACCTTGTCTGGTTTTTAGTACCCACGAACTTGCCATTCATATCACCTCAGAAATGTGCTCCCTATAGAAACGGTCAGGCTATCAGCATAGTATTCATATGTTACAAGATAGAGCAATTCAGAATTTTTAGGATCTCTTAGATACACACGGGATATCCGCGGTAGTAGTCGGCCAAGTGCACGTATTCGAGATTCCATTAGATATTCTAAGAAGTCATCCCCAATATTGAGACTGATTGAATTAACTGCTCCGATTCCTTCTGACTGTAGTCTCAGAATTCGTCTTGCAAAGGTCTCTTCCATTCTTGTTTCACGTTCCTTCATCTCCGACAATTTACCATAGATTAGGTCGCGCAACTCAACATAGTAATGGAGGGTTGGCTCTGGTTGAGGTTCTGGCGGAAACGATTTCTCTTGTTCGACAGGATATTCTCTTCTAATTACCTCAATTCGTGGTTCAAGCGGTGAAGGTCGCTCAGGTTCAAGAGGCGCAGGTGGAGGTTGAGGAACATATCCCGTTTCATCAGGGACTATAGAATCCATAGCAATCTTTCTTTGTTCCAATTTTTCCTGATACTCTCGGAGCGCTTGAGCATAGGTTGCAGTTTCAGTTTCAAATTGTCGGGTCGCATCGGCTATCAAATTCTCGCGATTTTGCTTTCTTTGACGTATACTTTCATTTTCACTCTCAATTTCCTTACACTCGGCTTCCCATTCTGCAAATTCAGCTTTGTAAATTGCTTCTTTAGCATCAGCTTCAGATTTAACACGATCAGACATAGAAGTTGCAGATATAGCCTGACCAAGGACTTCGTGAACAAATTCCAATAAGTCTAGAAGAATCTCGGAACTTGGTTTGGAACTATCTATACTCTCTTTAAATCCTTCAACCCAAGAACGTGCTTCCTCCAGCCATGCTTCGGATTTTTCACCAGCACTCTCAACTGCATTTGCAAGTTCTGATACAATTGTTGTCCCTTGGGAGTCGGACTGTTCAATCATCTTACGTATGAATTGTTTGGATAGAATAGTATCAGCAACATTTGGAATCACATCTTTAACAGTACTTTGGAAAGTATCTAAAATCTCCATGATTGCTCGTCCTTTTTCATTAAGAGGACCATCAGGTTGTGGAACAGAGTATTTCTTCTGTATCTCTGAGCGAGCGATTTCAGCTACATCAGAAAAGCCGATCAAATTCCAAACATCAATACGTTTGAAGGTTTCAATCATTTCTCGTGTTATGACATCCATCAATTGGATGTAATCCCCGTACTCTGTACCTGCATAGGATTTCTTTGAAAATGCGGCATTGAGTTGCGATTGAACCTCTGCATAGAATTTCTCAAAAAGCATGCTATCGGTGGATTCCATTCCCTCAGTCAGAGCTTCTTGGCGAAAATCTCGCAGCGCAGAAAAGAAAGCTTCTCGTGCCGCAGAAACCACTAGATACTGGTCAAGCTCCTTGGAGAAGTATTGTGCCACTTTCTTCGCATTTGCTACAGCATAACTCAGAGTTCCTTTTAGTTGCCAAGCATGCATCTCTTCAGAACCAATAACCTCACGCTCAAGAGATTGGATGAAGCAATTTACAATTTCATCGGCAAGTGTCTTTTTTATTCCTGAAAATCTATCAACATTACTTTCAATATCTGAAAGAAGGGCACTCTTATGCCCCTTAACATCAAAATTCTTTCCAGAGCTGAGATGTTGTTCCACAAGAAAATCTAGTGATTCAACTGTTTCATCAAAATATTTTGCAAATTCTTCAATCTTTCCTTTAAGAGAGCCTAGGTCAGACAGAGAGATAGAGTCACGTTGGAGGTATTCTTTTAGTATTTTGATTACAGAAGCTGCTACATCAGCTTCCTCCATAGCATAAGCATACATATTCAACTCAATGAGAATGTCGCGGCCTGTTTCTGGGACAATTTTAGTTAACATTTCTATTGCACTTGGAGTTAAGACTCGATGTTTGAAATGTTCAACATTTGCACCAGAGGTTGGTACTTTGAAATCAAGACTCCTCCGACTTGATATTTTCATAGAAGGAGGAAGTAAGGTGAAATCATCATAAACATCCATCTTAGCTACTACATCAACATCGATATGATCTGTCTTAACTTGAAATGAATCCCAGGAGCCCTGAAAACGTCGATCAATCATATCAACAAATAAAACACTGTTTAATCGGTCTGCAAATTTCCGAATAACAGCAAGACCCTCTAGTTCATAATTCATCTCATTATTGATAATCGCAGTTTCAATATCGCCAATTTTCTTTGCCAAGTTTTTCACATAGCTATCAATCTTGAATGGATCTACTACTCCACGTTCCCAGCTTAAGACACAGACATGAGAGCCAACACCACCTTCAGAACCCCCTGCAACAACAAGCTGTTCTGGGAGTACACCAGGACCTGGTGTGCGTTCAAGATCCCATTCAATGGCAAGTAGTTCAAGCCCCTCTGATAACATCAGAGTATCACGGATTGTGAAGATGAGTGGTGCAATATTCATTGACACAGTCTGTGAGTTCTGCTCAAGCATACTTCCTGTACCTATTGCACTACCGATAGGATAACCAAGACCTGTTGTCGAACCAAACACAGATGCTGATGCCATTCTAATTGCTTCTACAGTACTCGTAGTTTGAACTTCTTTTCGACTCGTTCCACTCATTGTGTTTCCTCCGTGATTTAAATGGTGAGAGATTAAGACCTAAGGTTGTATCAAGGACACTGCTGTATCATTTGAATCTAGTGTGCTTGTAACCAATTATTCAAATTGTGACCCAGATTCCCTTCCCTA
>CAZMBV010000123.1:0-7592 GCA_964564335.1 uncultured archaeon | reverse complement strand
ACTAATGACCCAACTCTGCCACCTGGTGAGAGTGTGAGTACTCCCGCATATGTTCTCATGCAGACGATTGAAGGGTACCCACAACCGCTCGATAGAACATTGATTGAGAATGTATTTCGAAAGCATTCTCTCACTGTCCAGACAATCGGAGATAACTGGGTTATTGCAGGAAAGGAGGATGGACCTTATGTCTAAAGAGCGAGCAGTAAGAGAACTCTTTGTCATCCATCAGAGTGGACTTCCCATCACACATGTGGGTAGTGGACATGTGCAGATTGATGATGCCCTCTTTGGTGGGCTTCTATCTGCTATCGAGAATGTAGGTGTAAGTCTAGGTCTCGAAGGAGATGTAGCTCTCGATACGATAAGTTTCAGAGCTTATGAGCTTGTCTATACTCGTACAGAGAATGGACTGATTGTTCTCCTCACGGACCAAGATAAGGATGATTTTTTGGAAAAAGCAAAACCTGAACTAGCCCATATTGGTAAAGAGATGGAGCAAAGTGGTTTCATGGATGATTATTCAATTCGTACCACAGAGAGAACAGCACAAATCGATGCCATCATTACTCGTCATGCCCGTACAATCTTTGCAGAACTAGACGATGTATTCTTCTGGGATGAAGATCATACATTTCAACTTTGTCAACATGACAACGAACGATGGAACGGACGAGCACTATTCAAAAATTATCTTCTTCCATCTCCACTTAGTAAGACGCTTGATATGGCTACGGATGAAATCATCAAGGTCTGTGATATCCTCGAAGAGAAACGAAGACCTTCAGAGATTTTGGAAGGTCTGAAGCTTGATACCTATAACGAACGTAAGATTGAGAATACTATCAGATTGCTCCATCTGTACGGTCTTGTGCAGTGTTTCAGATCAGCAGTTTAATCAGTTCTTGCAAAGAGGAGAATAGGTCATACATGAGTAAGGTAACAAATGAGAGGATTCGAGCTGTATACACCGCTACTGCTCAGCGATATCAAATGCTTCTCAAAATCTACCGAGCTCTAGGAGTAAACTTGGCAAAGTGGAGGAGCGAAGCATTTGCGGGGCTCCCAAACTTAGAGAGACCTCGGATTCTGGATGTAGGTACAGGTACTGGGGCAAATCTACCATTTCTCATTGAGAAGTATCCAGATTATGAATCAATAACAGGAATAGACTATACACCCGCCATGTTGCACCAAGCAGTTCGAAGAGTGAAGGAAAACGGATGGGTAGACATTCATCTTCATCTCGTTGATGCAAGAGAGATCTCCAAAGTTGTGAATGGGTGCTTTGATTTGATTGTATCAACCTATTCCCTCTCAATCATACCTGACTCCCTTCAAGTTCTTGATGAGATAAAAAATCATGCGTGTGATGAAGGATACATCATGCTTCTAGACTGTCAAAAGTTCAAGGGAATCTTGAGAATCTATAATCCTCTTGCAATATTTCTTTCAACAAGACTGGGAGGTAATTCAGAAACATATGCAGTACCTGTAAGTGAAACAGCATCTCAAATGTTCATACCAATTCGTCGAAAACTAATGTATTCGGGAATGTTCTATGAAGATCTCTACCAAGCAAAAAAGCCTACTTAGCCCGAAAGATGAACATCTCATATCCAATGTTACCTGATTCAATCTGTTTCTCTATCATGTCAATTATTCGAATTGCATCATCCATCCTGCTGTTTGTTTCTTGGTCTTCACCCACATCTCTGAAGAAGCGTGCTCGGGTTTTTGCTTTACGAGCCATATCATATAGAAGGTCAGAATGAACTGATGATGAAATTGGCTTGAATCCGTACGTGGAAAACAGACCGATATACCCCGTAGAAGATAGAGCATCAGCAACACAAGCAACTCTTCCAAGCAGACCTCTGAGTTCATCATCCAAGTTATCATGATTCTCAACTGTTACATCATTCAATCCAACAATACCATTATGTTTCAGTACTTTAGTTATCTCAACAAGAGCAGAATCCTTATCGACAAATGTACATAGTGCACATTCGCTAATGATAGCATTGAAAGAATTAGGTCCATAGGGAATTTTACTGGCAAGCGCCACCCTGAAATCAGTCCTATCCTCAACTCTCATCTTCTTACTGCGTCTGATCGCTGCTTCTATCATTCCTTCTCCAACGTCAATTCCAGACACGCAAATCCCCATTGTCTTTGCCAGAAATGTTGCTGTCTTCCCATCACCACATGCAATATCAAGTAGAGTGGCATTGTTTTCCAAGTCCATTCTATCAACCATCAACTTGCTAAGAGCCAACCCACCCGGATGGAAGATACCATCAAGAAGCTTGACTACAATGGGATGATTATAAAAATCAGAACAGCATACCCCAATCTCTTGTTCATCGGTATTAGGATCCAGAGGGTTCGCCTCCTCCTTGTCGATGAAACATATTGTAGTTACAGAAAGGTATCAGTTTCCCATCTGGTTGAATGACATGTATACAACATTTCTGAGACCGTTCAAGCTGGAATGTTTGCGTATCCATAAATGCATGTACTGAGATTATCTTAACAGACTTACCTAATACTTCGGGAACAGTCATTCCACATGCTACACAGAAAGATTCGAGGTTTGTTTCGGTCCCAGGTACTGCTCTTGTGGAAAAGAGCTTGGTGAATGCTTCATTCATCAAAACTGCTTCGTTGACAAGTGTACGGTCCTTGGCATAGTCAATGTATTCATCAACATTAACAAGATCAGTCAGAGGTGTGATTTCTGTATCATCGACTAACATGTAAGATATCGAAGTGCAATGTGGATGTGGACAGGGAATTGGGCGAAAGTCTGACTTTTCAACTCTTGAATTGGTCTGTGATTCAATTTCATGTAGGACCTCTGGAATGGTTAATGATGTAGCATCCGGAAGGCCAACTCTTCCTGTGAGGGAAACTGGTTGAATGTTTATTCCGAAAACTCTCTTTTGAGCAAGCCCATATTCAACGATGGCACCTATTTCATTCACGTTCAGTCCAGCAACTATTGTAGGTACAAGGACTGTGGTCATTCCCAAGTCATTGCAAATCTGAACAACCCGTTTCTTCTCTTCGACAAGGTCTCTACCACGTATCCTCTTTGACACTTCGGGATTAAAGGTATCAAACTGGAGATAGATAACAGGGTCGGTTTCAGCTAATGCTTGAGCAAAATCTTCCTCAAGCAAGCGAAGACCGTTTGTGGATACTGCTACATCTTGAATTCCAAGGTCTTTTGCATACCGTACAATCTCAATGATATCAGGATGGAGAGTTGGCTCACCACCACTCAATTGAAGAAGTTCAGGTTCTGCTTCATAGGAAACATAGGCATCAATCATGCTCGTAATCTGATCAAACGGCACATGGTCCCCTGAAGGTGAATCAGCAAAACAGATGTTACAATTGAGATTACATTGCCCGGTTATCTCTATGATTCCAACACAGGTATGCTGTTTGTGAGCGGGACATATTCCACAATCATCTGGACACCCTTTGTCTATAGTCGATGAATACACAACCGGCTTTGACCCAGAACGATTGTACTTAAGAGACTCATCCCAATATTCTGAATCTATAGAAACCAATGTCTTAGTTAAACCATGTTCAGGACAGGTCCGAGTGATGTAAACATTCCCAGACTCGATGGTCTCAGTAGTTTCTAAAAGTTGTCTGCAAATGGGACAGAGGCTCTTCATTATTTTTTACCGTCTACACAACTCCTCAAAACAATTGCCCTTCGAATTTGTCAAAGAATTTACTCATTTTCTAAGAAATGAACGCTAAAATAGAAATATGGTATATTAGTAAAAAATACGTCACAAATATATACTAGAATATCAATCGAAAAACATGCATTCTGGGAAAGAATGCTATTCGCGGTGGTTAGAATTTATGAAAAAAGGACTACTGATATCAGTACTCATTGTATTTTCTCTCTTCGCAGCATCAAGTTTCATGCTTGGTGCTGCAGCAGTTGGTGAAGATAATTCTGAGATCCTAATATCTGATACGAGTGCAATTGCTCGTGATGTTCGCACAGTAGAGTCATACGTTGTTGAATCGGCTCATCCCTATAGCAACAACTTTGATTACACTTGGACTATCACAAAAGCAGGAGCAACACAGATTCGTGTTCACTTCACGCAAATTGACGTTGAGAGCAATTATGACTTCTTATACGTCTATGATTATGCAAATGCTCAACTTCAAAAATTGACAGGAACCTACTCTTCAGGAGGGTGGAGTTCTTGGAGCTATGGTGAGGTTATCAAAGTCCGTCTTGATACAGATTATTCGGTTACAAAATATGGCTTTAAGATTGACCAGATTGAGTATGAAGATGGCGGAGGAGGAGGCGGTGGCGACAATGTACTCACCAATGGAGTGACCTCAACAAGCTCACTCGCTGCTACTGGAGCCACAGAGATGTGGACAATAGATGTAGGGGCCAATGCATTAAGTATGTACTCTGTTTTAACCTGTGGTTCAGCTGATTTCGATCTCTATGGTAGACTGGGTGCAGCACCAACAACCTCAACCTATGACTGGCGTGGTTACACAAGTGGAGGAGAAGAAGTTACCTTCAATTCACCCGGAGCAGGAACATGGTATATTATGGTCCGTTCATACAGCGGTTCAGGTTCATACGGACTTACTGTGACCATAACTTACGGTGGTTCTGATACAACTCCACCTGCTGTCACTATCAATAGTCCAGCAAATGGTGCAACAGTTAGTGGCACAACAACTATCAGCTTTACTGCGACTGATGCAAATGGTATCAGTTCTCGAGCAATATTGATTGATGGCACTCAAGTGTCAACTTCATCATCCTATAGCTGGGTCACTACTGGCTATGCAGATGGTACTCACACAATTCGATGTCAGGCTACTGATCCAAGTGGTAACACAGGATACTCGCAAATCTCTGTAACTGTGGCTAATGGTGGTGGTGGCGATAACGTTCTACAGAATGGAGTTACCTCAACAAGTTCATTATCCGCTACTGGTGCCACAGAGATGTGGACTATCCAGGTCGATGCTGATGCGGTAAGCATGTACTCTGTTTTGACCTGTGGAAGTGCAGACTTTGACCTCTATGGTCGTCGAGGGGCAGCCCCAACAACCAGCACATATGACTGGCGAGGATATACCAGTGGTGGCGAGGAAGTCACCTTCAATTCACCCGGATCAGGAACATGGTATATCATGGTCCGATCATACAGTGGAACTGGTTCATACGGACTCACTGTCACAATTACCTATGGCGGCGGTGGCGGCGGTGATGGCGATGGTGTTGTCCATAAATGGGCTGTGATCGTTGGTATCTCTGATTACAAAGCTATTAACGACCTATCATACTGTGATGAAGATGCCACAGACTGGTACAACTATCTCAATAATGTAATGGACTACGACTACATTCGTGTGCTAGGGGACACGCACACATCCAACTATCCTTCATACTACGCAGTTGCTAACGAAGCAAATGTCAAAGCATGTCTAACATGGCTTGGCGGTGCTGATGGTGACGATGAAGTTGCGTTCATTTCTTCTGGTCATGGCTCAGGAACAGGTACTGGATCTTCATACTTATGCATGTGGGATTGTGGCAGTGGTGAGAGTGGGCAAGATGGTAATCTCTACGACACCGAGCTCGATAACTATGTTGGTGCATGGGCGGCTGGCGAGATTTTCATCTTTTTAGACCATTGTTATAGTGGGGGAATGATTCCAGAGATTGCTGCACTGAGTAACCATGCAAATGTGTACATGACAACAACCTGCACACAGAATGGGTACGGATATGATGATTCTGCTCATCAAAACGGTGCATGGACTTACTACTTCCTTCAATATGGTCTCATCAATCACTACGGCAGTAATCCAGGTACTCTAATGGAATCTTGCTTCGATTACTCTCTTGCTGCATATCCATATAGCGGTGGCGACACACCTCAAGAATACGATGGAAACACTGGTGTAGGATTCACTCTTTGAGGGGGACATTCCCCCTCCTCTTCTTTTTTTTCTTTACGTAGAAGATACGTATTTCACTCATCAACAGGATGAGTTGGTTCAATCTGATTCCAGTAATGCAGAAACAAGTTTTTGCACCATTCTAGAGCAACTTCGTTCTTCGTATAGAACGCAACATAGTCCATTTTTCCATCCACAGTTGGAAATCCGACAACTGCCGCACTCTCAGATATTGTGCCTACAAAATCAATCGATTTAGTTCTTCCCAGATATAGTCGCTTTATGTCATCTGCGTCGTAGTGTGGAAGATATGCATCGGGAATGTGGGGTCGTCCCAAATCTTCAGGTAGGAGAAACTGCGCTATTACTCCTCGTTTCACAGCAGCTTCAATGAGAGGTATGCTACCACTAGGTATCTGATCTGAAATAAATGAGATGTGGTCTTTCGCACCTTCGATAATTGTATTCACATATTGAAAAGCATGAACGGGACTATTCAGTAGCTTACTACCGTGAAGATTACCAATACTGGATAAAAACTCTTGAGGAATGTGGCGTACATTATGTGTAAGGAAGTACTGTTGATGATCAATCAGAAACCCAAAGGTAGGGAGAAAGAATAGGATATTCTCGCCGTAGTTTGTCATTTGATACGTTCCATCTGTCTTTTTCTTCAAGAGGTTAGCTTCTGATAATCGTTGAAGGTGTCGTGAGGTCTCCTGAACTGTCAACTTGAGTGCCTTGGAGATGTTAGTCAGTTTTAGTGGATTCTTACTGAGTTCGACTAGAATCTCCAGACGATCAACGTTTGCTAGCTCAAAGAAAAGTGCACTAAGGGACTCCATGGTTTTTCCAGATAAGCTCGGTGCCTAATAACTGAAACTCAATTATGAAAAATCATAATCAATCCTTAGGAGATTACTTCTTTGTTTGTGTGGAGGATATTCTTGGAGATATAAAATGAATAATCGAACAGATGAAAATACATTCTCAATCGAACTACGTTCAAAGGAACATCTGGGTTTGGACCAACCAAAAGAGGCTGATAGTCTAGTGTTACTTGAGGGTACTCTCGGAAAGATTCTGACAATAGAGTTTGTCGAAGGTGTGATGTTGGAACTAAAAGGAACCAGTGGTGTACTACGAATGGATATCACTGAATCCGAATGGAATAGGTTGCGTCGGAAGGAGGAGGTCTAAGGGTGGAGAAGCCAATAATGGGTGCATCGACAGAGGCTGTAGAAGCTCCTGAAGAGAACCTAACACCTTTCAATCGTGTTGAGAGAGAATTAAGGAAGAAGACCTTTGGAATCCTTAGTACAGTAGATCGAAAGGGTCGCCCACACTCGACCGGTCTCATATTTGCAGTTTCATCACCTGAAGACAGCTTTGCTATCTATATGGTCACTTTGGGGAAATCAGCGAAAGTTAGGTACATCAAGAATAATCCCAATGTATCATTACTTGTGACATTTCCTCATTACTATCTCAGGTTCATTCCTGACAGCACCATTATGTTTAGAGGGACTGCCGACCTCACCACACTCGATGATGAAGAGGCACAACGTGCATTCGCGCAGAAGAAAATGACACGGATGAATCTTGAAATGGAT
>CAZMBV010000122.1:0-7642 GCA_964564335.1 uncultured archaeon | reverse complement strand
AGTCTTAGCATCTATGAACATAGAAAGTACTTAGTACTTACTTTAGTCATCTCCCTGATTGCTATTCCAATCTCTGACGCTCTAATAATACAAAGAGATCGAAACCGAAACGAAATGTATGGAGAGGCATTCTGGATTTTTGGTTTCAGTGTCTATGACATGAATGATACCGAACTGGCATCTGAACCTCAAATGGCCAATATGGGCTTTAATGATGGATATCATACACTACCTGCATATCTTGGTGGGGTCAAGTATGAATACCCCGTTTTTGGGTTGATATTTTTTGCAATAGCTACGTGGTTATTTCCTGGGGCTGGTGGATTACAACCATTGTGGTTGAATTTTCTCCTTGTGCTAGTCTTCAATCTAAATCTCGCTTTGATTGCTATTTTACTTCGCGAGAAGCTCTACAAAGTTCATTGGGCAAGGATGTTCTTTGGAGGTTACTTCATCTACGGACTTGTCATGTCTGCAGGTGGGGGAAAACTTGAACCAATAGTAGATTGTCTTTTCTTGATGTCGTTAGTTCTCTGGAAAGAAAATCAACGGGGAAAATCTATGTTCACTCTTGGTCTAGCTGTGCAGACTAAGATCTATCCTATCGTTGCATTTCCCATATTTTTCCTTGTAAGTCCAGTTTCATCAGTCTGGTTCTTTGCTTCTATGTTTCTGACAGTAGTTCCAGTATTCATGGGTGCCAGTTTCGATTCTCTAATGTCGCATTTATTGAATCTATCTAGTTATAGTCCGTTTGTTGTAAATCCAATGTACCCAGGTCTCGCAATAGGTACTCCAATCTTAGATAGTCCACCTGAGTCGTATATATGGTTGCCAGCATTAATTCCTCTTATCATCTATTTATTCTTCATCTTATTCACATTCAAACAATTTCTCCCCACAAAAGCAGAGTTTTCTGAGCATTCATTACACCAGAAATTAATATCGCTCATACCCCTATACCTCTACCTATTCCCCTTCGTTCTGTTCTTTATGTTCAGATGGGTAATGCCATGGTACCTCTATTGGCTTGGTCCTGTTGTGTTGCTATTCAAAACTGATAAGCTCGCAATTGCGTATATGAAACAGATCGTATTGATAGGGATGCTGTATCTCCTTGGTCTGGTTGTAAATTGGCCCTACTTCATTTCTGGACCAATACCCGAATTCGCAAAACATTTTCCACATAACTGGAATTCAATTTACGGATTTATCCTTCTGGGAGTTCTAGCAGCAGTGGCTTTTGTTATTTGGAGATGGGAGTTTGATAGAAGAGAAAGAAATGCGGAAATACGTCGTGCTGCAGAAGCACGTGGCGAACTCATCATCTAGAGATTATCGAGGTCTACCGTTCTCTCTATAGAAATCTATAATCCGTTTTCGAATAAGGGTAGATGAATTTAGACCATCCGCTATAATTTTCTCCAAACGTATAATCTTAGTATGAAGTCCCATTTCTGAGATGCGCTGCTCAAGGTGTTCCAAATTGGTGTGTTGATCATAACCAAGGGCAATGATATCTGGTTTGGTTTGAATGACAATTTTTGCATGGTCTTCTGTATCAAGACCAAGGAGTGCTTGATCTACGAATCCTAGGGCTTCTACAAGTCTTCTTCTCTGCTCCTGAGGAAATACCGGTGGGGCACCGCGCTCTTTCTCTATTATCTTATCAAGAGCAATAATTACGACGAGTTCTCCATCATCGCCTGCGAGCGCTTTAGCTTGTTCAAGATATGCAAGATGTCCCAAGTGAAGGATGTCAAATTTTCCTGCCGCAAGAACTTTCTTACCAGTCATTGAACCAGCACCTGCAGTAAATTTGAATCAGTCCTCATCTACCGCAAGGAATTCTGTTCCTTCGGATATTACTTCAATCCTTCGCTTGGTCTTTGTTATCTGACCGACATGCACGAGACCATTTATTTCCAGTTTCAATAATGCAGCATTCAATTCTGCTTCGCTGGGTTCGGTTCCAATCTCCTTCTTTAGTGCTCGAATTAGCTCATCGTCTAGGATGACCCCATGACGTTTCTTAATGATTTGAACCACCAAATTTGTTAAGGGAGTTGCATTCCAAGTCGCCATCATTTTCACTATCCAATATTAGCCGTACATTGATGCAGTTGCAGAGTCAGTCTCTGTAGCTCTTCGAAGAATCTGGTCCAGTTTTCTGAATCGTTCAAGCATTTCTTTAGTTGTGGAGGCATGTACGTCTTTCAGAGCTGCGTCAAAATGCTTAGCTGCAACAGTTTCAATTTCCATGTCTTCTCTGAGAGCTCGCATTCCTGCTTCTCTACAGATTGCTTCAATATCTCCACCAACATAGAACTCTGTTGCTTCTACTAGTTTGTTGATATCCACATCATCAGCTAGAGGCATATTTGCGGTGTAGATTTTGAAAATAGCTTTTCTGCTTTTCTTATCTGGAGCATCAACATTGACAAATCTATCGAATCTACCTGTTCGAATAAGTGCTTTGTCAATTAATTCTGGACGATTTGTTGCTGCAATTACAACAACGTCTTTCATGGTTTCTAGTCCATCCATCTCTGTCAGAAGCTGACTGATGACTCTCTCTGAATGGTGAAAATCACCAGAGCCACCCCCACCTCGTGATGGTGCAATTGCGTCAATCTCATCAAAGAATATGATTGCTGGTGCAGCCGTTCGTGCTTTTCGGAAAATCTCTCTAACGGCCTTTTCACTTTCTCCCACCCATTTTGAAATGAGTTCGGGCCCCTTGACGCTAATGAAATTTGCTTCGCTTTCAGTAGCTACTGCTCTTGCAAGTAGTGTCTTTCCGCAACCTGGTGGCCCGTAAATCAATACGCCTTTTGGCGGAGTGATTCCTAAGCGCTTGAAAGCCTCTGGTTTCTTTAGTGGCCATTCGACAACTTCTTCCAATCTTTGAATGACTTCTTCTAATCCTCCAATATCGGTCCAACGTACATTGGGGACCTCAATGAAGACCTCTCGTACAGCTGATGGTTGAATCTCTCTCATTGCTTCTACGAAATCACCATTATGGACTTCTAGCTGGTCTAGCACGTCTTGAGGTAATTCCTCGTCTTCAAGGTTGATTTTTGGAAGATACCGTCTTAATGCTTTCATTGCAGCCTCTCTACAAAGTGCCTGTAGATCCGCGCCCACAAATCCATGGGTTTTCTTGGCAAGCAGTTGCAAATCAACCTTAAGATCCCCTGAATCTGTAAGTGGCATTCCTCGTGAATGTATATGAAGTACTTCTAAGCGTCCTGTTTCATCAGGAACTCCAATTTCAAGCTCTCTGTCGAAACGTCCAGGTCTTCGTAAAGCTGGATCCAATGCATTAACTCGATTTGTCGCACCAATGACAACAACTTGCCCTCGTGATTTGAGCCCATCCATGGTTGCTAGTAGTTGAGCAACGACTCTTCTCTCAACTTCTCCTTGTACATCTTCTCTCTTGGGTGCTATTGCATCTAGTTCATCTATGAATATGATACTCGGTGCGTTCTCTTCTGCTTCTTCAAAGATTTTCCTGAGTTTCTGTTCGGATTCACCATAAAATTTGGACATGATTTCAGGACCATTGATGTGTACAAAATTGGCTTCAGACTCACTTGCTACAGCTTTTGCAAGTAGTGTTTTTCCTGTTCCTGGTGGACCATGAAGAATGAGGCCTCTTGGTGGATCGATTCCCAATCTCTTGAAAATCTCAGGATGTTTCATTGGTAATTCTACCATCTCTCTGATCCTTTGGATTGCATCAGCGCAACCACCTATCTCTTCGTAGGTCACTGTAGATGCGCCAATAACATCTCCTGTTGGTTTCTCAGCAATGGCTAAGATCGTCGAATGTTGTACAACGACAGTTCCTGTGGGTTTTATGGAAGTTACCTTGAAAGGTATAGCTCTTCCAAGAATCGGAATGAATACAGTATCCTGTAAGGTCACAGGACAGTTGAGGAGTTTTCTCTTCACAAATTCCTCAAACCTTGGTTCTGGTCGGATTGGTACTGAAGTTGGTGCTAATGTAACACTCTTAGCTGGTTCCTCATTTGCACGAGCTACAGACACCTTCTCACTAAGACTTACTCCTGCATTTCTTCTGATTCGCCCATCCATTCTGATAATCTCATGACCCTTATCTCCTTGATATGCCGGCCATGCAATTGCAGCAGTAATTCTTTTGCCCTTAATCTGGATAATATCTCCAGTTCTTACTCCCAGTTTTTCCATTGACATAGCATCAATACGCACTATGAACCTACCAATGTCTCTATGTTCGGCCTCTGCAACTTTGAGTACAATTTCGACCATTGTCTATTAACATCCTCCAAGACTGTTTATAATTTGGAAATGGTTTGGGAGACTTGTATCATTAAACTCCCCTTTTTATCCGCTATTCAATGTTTCTTTAACGACTAATATAATCCAGTATACAACTTTCATAAGAACGATTTTGAGTACTAATTGCTTCTATTTACAGTCAAATCAAGTCTAAGACATGAAAGGATGTAAATATTGGGTTACCTACATTCTGGAAACCATTTCTACTTCGACTTGAGCAACGCCCTCAACGGCGCTAATTGCTTCTTCGATGTCATCGGTGCCACCTAGTGATTCATCTCGCACGAGATTCATTCTGATAGCAATAAGACCAAAAGCTACTGGTTGAGTTTCTATTGCACCAACATCGGTCCCTTCAGGTACAACATTCTTTATTCGCTCGAGTAGGTCATCTAAGTCGATTTCAACGCCATCTGGCATGATTTTCATTGTCATTACAACTCTTGCCATTAAGATTCAACTCCGCTCTGGATTTATGGACCCTCAAATCCACAGTTAGGACAGGTGTATCGATTAGAAAATCGTCTGCATGACTCACAACGCCAGATTGTGTGCTCTCCACATGACGGACATTGTAACTTTACGCTATCCTCTTGTGGTGAAACGGATGCGTGACAGGATGTACACCTAGTAGCTTTCATAGTTTTCAATCATCACCAGAAAGGTTGTAGTCGGTACAGATGGTACCGATTTTGGCTCCGACCTGTGGAATTGTTATAAATCTGTCGAAGCAGTCTGTCATCTGAAAAGGATAAATCGATGTTACGCCAGTAGTATATTCACCTCATGGAGAGGATTCGATGGGTACAAAGCTTGCTGATATAGTAGAAGCGCAGACACTGACATTGAGTGACCTTTCTGGAAAGGACCTTGCAGTAGATGCATTCAACACAATCTACTCTTTTTTGGCAACAATCCGTCAGCCTGATGGTACTCCACTTACGGATAGACAAGGTCGTGTGACCAGTCATCTCAGCGGAATGTTCTATCGAAATATCAACCTCCTTGAAAATGGAATCAATCCGGTCTACGTCTATGATGGCAAGGCACCGAAACTGAAGGCAGCGGAAGTCCAACGTAGACGAGATATTCGTGATACTGCCTATGAAGAATGGAAGGCAGCAAAAGAAGAGGGCCGAATCGAAGATGCTCGAAAAGCAGGTCAAGCTAGCTCTAGACTCACTGGCCCCATGATTGATGAGAGTAAGGATCTCCTTCGCGCTCTTGGTATTCCCGTAATCCAAGCACCGTCTGAGGGAGAAGCAGTAGCTGCACAAATGGCTCGTGAGGGTCTAGTATGGGCAAGTGCTAGTCAGGACAATGACTCGCTACTCTATAATTGTCCCAGAATGATTCGCAACTTGTCAATCTCTGGTAGGCGAAGAGTATCTCGTTCTAAAAAGTACAAGAGCATTGATCCAGAATTAATCCTACTAGATCAGAACCTTGAATTACTTGGTATCACTCGTGAACAATTGATTGATATTGCAATACTAGTTGGTACCGATTACAATGACAGTGTAAAAGGAATCGGCCCAAAGACAGCTCTGAAATTAGTCAAGAAACATGGTAATCTTGAAACCATTGAGGATGATAGAGGAGAAAAATTCGACTTTCCATATGATGAGATCCGAGATATTTTTCTCAATCCACCAAAGATAGACCTTGAGACACCAAAGTGGTCCGCACCTCAACCTGATGAGATTATTAGAATACTATGTAAAGAGCATGATTTTAGTGAGAGTAGAGTTCAGAAGTCTCTTGAACGACTTCAGACTGCTTTGGAAGAACTTCGTGGTTCAATTCATCAGAGTTCTCTTTCCGACTTCTTCTGACGGTTCGATGAAAACAGCCATAAACTGTGAATCAGTTTCCGTGACCCATAAATAGTGGCCATCCTATTCTATACCAGAGGAAAAGGTGAATCCAACAAATGCGAAAGAGAATGACCGCTGTCAGAGCCTCCATCTCTGATATTGTAAATGGTACGTTTGGAGAAGATAACGGTCCTCATGTAACATCTTCTTATGGAGTTGAACTTCGAAGAGTAGTGATTGTTGGATTTGTTGTTAGCAAGTTCAACAAAGATGCGAATGCTGAAGGCGGAAAGAAGTTCATGAGCATTACACTTGATGATGGAACTGATACCATTCGTATCAAGGTATGGGGTGAGGAGGAGTCTGCCCTCCTCGAAGGAGTTAAAGAAGACATTCTTGCTCTAGTCATAGGCAAAGTCCGCAAGTACGAAGATGAGATCTATATTGTTCCAGAGATAGTAAAGGAAGTCACAGATCCGAATTATATGGGGCTCCACCTTATGGAACGCTACCAAGCAATTCTCACCCGTAGTGGAATTACGACCAATGTTAGCAGTGATGAAGACCAGCAACAACTGACTACAATTATAGGTGGACCTGATTCATCCTCATTATCTGGATTCATCAAACAGATACTCGCCTACATTGAATTACATGCAACACCCCAGGGAGTGAACCTGACGGATATTGTAGCGTTCTTCGAAGAAAAGGGAAAGGATGCTATTGATACCCAGACAAAAATCTTCAAACTAATTGAGGATGGTTACATTAACGAGATTACTCCATCGTGCTATGTTCCCGCAACCACATAACTCATAATGAGGCCGGAGCAATACCTTCAATAGTGTCAATGAGGAAAAAAAAGTATGGACGACTATGATAGCCTTCTTGACCGTGCAAGGTCACAGGTCCCAGAAGATGCATTCAAAAAATCAGGCGAGAGATTCCAGGTACCTAGTGTTCAGTTGATAGTTCAGGGTAACCGAAGTCTCTGGCAGAATTTCCAAGACATCATAAACGTCCTGAACCGCCCAGGTAAGGAAGTTCTCAAGTATGTTTCTGGTCAATTAGGAACTGCAGGGAGTATAGAGGGCGGGATTGCTATTTTCAACGGTAAGTTCACTCCTGAGGGAGTTGGCGACCTTGTCGACCGTTACATTGACTCCTATGTCACTTGCCCTGTCTGCTCACGACCCGACACTGAGATTGTCAAAGTAGATCGTGGATATAGATTGGTATGCTCAGCCTGCGGCGCCCGTACCGCTATAAGACCAGTGTAGGCATTAAGATTACTTCACTCCTCATTGGGAGGATATTTGAAGTCGCCATCTTGAGCATCAGCTTTAGAATGGCAGCTCTTATCAAGAGTCATTAACCAGTCATCAGAATAGTCATTAGGGTCCTTATCATCATCAATCCACTGATTGAGAGGGTATGCGTGATGCACATCAAGATTCCCTCCATCTTGACATTTCTGTCCACAAGATTGACAG
>CAZMBV010000121.1:0-7646 GCA_964564335.1 uncultured archaeon | reverse complement strand
GTCGGGATATTTAGTTTTGAAAATTCTCCAGGCATCGCCAGATTTCACACCAGGTTCTACGACCATGACTCGGTTCTCGGTATCAACCGTCATTTTGTCCATTCTTGTCATGTCCATGTAGATGCCGCCAGGCTGAATAGCTGGGAGGGCAAATCCTCCACTTAGACCACCAGCAGCAGGTGTAACTGGGCTAAGGTTGTCATTAGCTGCTATGAGAATCTTGGAAACCTGCTCAGCATTTTCGGGTCTCACAATGACCTCAGGCAGTTCGGCTTCCATACCCATGATGCCGCGCGCCATGTAACTGTGACGAAGAGGTTCACTGGTCGTGACGTATTTCTCGCCACAAATTGCGACCAGTTTCTTGACCAATTCATCATTGACCTTATTGTATTCTACCAAATGACTAACTCTCCATCATCAGCCTCGGGGCTGAATCGGTAATTGTCGAACTTACGCCTTCGCAGATATTTCCCTCATAAATAGGATTCGGCTAACGATAGATATCGAGTATGAATGGTGGAAGCAAGGTACATTAGCCTTCACGAGCACATGAAACCCTGAGAGTGTGGAGAAGCATGCCTATGATGCATGGACACTTCTTGCATTATTGATTCCGCAGACAGGTCACATTCGTTTGGGAACATTAGTCAGCTGCCACTCCTACAGGAATCCTGCACATCTGGCTAAGATTGTGGCAACCTTGGATAACGCATCTAATGGTAGAATAGAATTTGGTATAGGAGCTGGATGGAAGAAATCAGAGTACGAAGCTTACGGATACTCGATGCCTTCAAGCAAGACAAGAGTTCGTCAGTTGAGGGAAGCTATTCAGGTCATCAATCTCCTCTGGACAGAAGAACGACCAAGCTTTGAAGGAGAGTATTATCGCATCAAAGAGACCATGTTCCTTCCGAAACCCGTGCAGAAACCTCGGATTCCGATCTGGGTTGGCACTCAGAAACTGCAAGCACCAATGATGGAAGAAACCATAGCACGGTATGGTGATGGATTGAATTATGACTCGAAGACACCAAAAGACTTCGTTGAGAAAAAGAAGCGTATGCGGGAAATGTGTGAGAAGGTCGGACGCAACTTTGATGAACTAAGATGGTCGATGTATCTGGTCACATCAGTGATTGGAGCTGATACTGATGATTTTGAGGAGAAAAAGAAAAACCTATTGAATCAGCACTGGCTCTTCGAAGAGATTCCTGAAGAGATGAAACCAAAGGTAGTAGAGGCAATGCTAAAGCAATCTATCTCTGGCACAGCAGATGAAGCAATCGAGAAAATATCCGAGTACGAGAAGGATGTAGATATTATGGTTCTGGGACTTCCTATGATGGGAGATCTTCTGAAGAATGGATTAGATACCATCAGGTTGCTAAAAGATCATATCATTCCCAAACTTTGATTTTCTCCACTTCCATCCTTGATTCAAGCATTATCATTACCAATCCTTTTATGGTTCCGAATTGATAATTGGATTGAGGGGTGATTTCATAAATAGTCTTCAATCTATGCTGGCAAGAACATCACGAAAAACGCGGATTCTAGGTGTCCTACTTATTGTGACTATTGTCATTGCAGGTATTTCCTTGGTCTATTTCATCAGACCACAACTAACGATAACAAATGAGCCGGTAATCGCTGTAACCCCTTTTGATGACCAGCATGTGGTCATCTACTCCGTGGACATTAGCGGAGAGAACATTACAGTAGGTGAGATTTGTTTCAATTGGGAAATTGTTTTTGTTAGCAATACATCGGAATATGATTACTATGAATTGTCGCTACAAGAGTATGTCCGTGGATCGGCAGCAGATATTGGCGAAGTGGGTTGGATTGAGGGAGGCCGAACCTTAATCGATTTACGTTCAGACAACCTTATGATAGCGGATTCATCCGAAGTGCATGGTAATGGAGCAGTTCAGGTGACAACGTCCACAGATGCAAACTGGAATGGATCTATCGAATGGAGATTCGGAGTTCTCCTAGGTTCTGATACATTCCATCCCCGAGAGGCATCAAATGGGATTGATTTTACAATCTCAATAAGGGCAATTCATGGTGCGGATGTGAACTTCACAGTCTACGGATTCTCAGATTGGAGTATCTATGGTTATTCATTTGATAGAATCGTAATACATGCAACGGAAGTCATTGTATTTGATATACCATGCCAATCCTAGTTGTAGATGTAACGGAACTACTATTTGTGGCTACAATATCAATGTACTACCAAGTTACTCAAAATAATGAAACCCAAAACTCTAAGATAGGCAACAAGAGAGATATGTAGGTACACCAATACAGGGAAGTTGGGAGTCTACTGATGTGAAAGCAGAAGAGGTCTATCGGAAACTAGACAAAGAATTTGAGATTGACAAGATAGATGAAGAAGAGTGGGGTCTCTTCGATTTAGGGTCGTATGTCACTGAAAGTTTTATGAAGACTCGTAAAGGACTTGTCCTTGACTTTACTTCAGAGATAGAGAGAGTATATACAGCAGTCTTTCCAAGTAAGTCTGTCATCGATCAGATTCTTGAAACCAATGTGACAGATGCGCTTCTATTCACCCATCATCCAATGATATGGGATACATCTGTAGAAGGACCTCCGTTCAGGAATATGCCAGCTGAGTATGTTAAAGAGTTGAAAGAGAGAAGAATATCATACTACGCAATTCATCTCCCTCTTGATAGGAATGGTCCATACAGTACTGGTATGTCCTTAACGAAAGGACTCGGTATAGAACCAGTAGGGGAGTTTGCAGAGTTCAATGATATTTTGGTTGGGGTCATAGGAGAAACAGAGTGTAAAACAATCCATGAACTAGCAGCAAAGGTCAGGGATGTAGTTGGTCATGAGGTGAAATTATGGAACTACGGAACTTCAAACATACCAGATCAAAAGGTTGCTCTCGTCGGGGGAGGAGGGAACTACCCACAGATTGTAGAGGAGCTAGGCGAATCTGATATACGGACCTACATCACTGGTGTAACAATGAAGGTACCTAGTTATGAGCCATCAGTGGTATTCCATGACATCTGTAAAAAGTATGAAATCAATGTCATAGCTGCAACTCATTACTCAACAGAGAAGTTCGCATGCATAGCTCTTCAGAAGTTTTGTGATGACATGGGTATGCCCAGTGAATTTCTTGACGATGAACCATCGTTTAATGATTATTGACAAATAATACACTCAGGGATTTCGTTTGTGAATGAGTGAAACTAATTCCAGTAAAATAGACAGAAACACGCGAAAGTTATATGTGGTCAAAAGATAGAAACAGAGGGAGATACCCGGAGGTCAATCCATTTATGTTAACCAAGAAACAATGTGCACTGCTCTTCTGCGTGTTCCTCTTTGCAGTTATAGCATTTCGAGCACAACCTGCAGAAGCATTACCATTTGATAATGAGTACACAGATGAGCTTATAGCGGCGGGAGCTTATGTGTATGACAACTTTGTACTGACTGCAGGCCAAGAAATGAATGGATATTTCGAAACATCCGTTGATACTGATGGAATAGACTTCTTTATCTGTGATTTAGCGAATTTCACTGTTTGGGATTTGGGAGGTTCTGCAACGGGGTATGAGATTGCAACAAATATGCATACTAATTACTTTTCATTCACAGCCCCGTATAGTGGTGACTGGTACGCTGTCTTCGACAATACGGGTGGTTCAACATCGGTTACTATTGATGCTGCTATCGACTTGGATAGTGATAACACCCCATATTATTCCTCATACGATCATTCGGGATATGGAGATGTACTAGAAGATAACGAGTATGAATATGTCACACTTACTCTGGGAGCTGGAGCAGTAATAGATGGAAACTTCGCGACATTTTTCTCAACTGATGGAATAGATTTCTTCATTTGCAACCAAGCTGATTTCAACGATTGGGAATCAGGATACTCAATAACAAAATATAATTCCAAAACTGATATGCACACTGCATTAATAGATTCCTTCACTACTCCGGCATATGATACATATTATTGTGTATTCTTTGCAGAATCTGAAATCGATACCGTGACCTTCTCATATGGAATCAATGTAGATACATCAGGAGTCAGTGGAACCAATATAAGCGGACCAGGTTTAACAGCTGTTGGACTGATTGCTGCACTCCTTATTCTTGGTATTCTGTGCTGCGTATGTAGAAGTAAGAAGAAAGAACCAGAGTACGCACCACCGACTGTTGACCATTACAGAGCACCACCTTCAACACCAACTGAATCAACTGTAAGAGAACGAGAGATAGTTAGGGATCGAGTACTTGTGATTTGTCCCTATTGTGGGGCAAAGAACGAACAAGGTGTTCTAACATGTCACAACTGCAAGGCAGAGCTCTGAAAGGATGACCTAGAATAAGAAGCGCTAGTATGTTTGCAAACACAAACATACTGGCTTTTCCTTTTTTTTGAATTATTATAATCTTTTTTTGATGATTTAAAGGCCTATGAGCCATCCTTCTTTAATCCCTTCAGAAGTGTTCTTCATCGTTATTATATATACTTTAGAGAAGGTAGTACCGGTGATTCATTTGCACGTAACATTCACAAAAATCAAAGAAATAGAAGAGCCAGAAATAAGGAGCACAGTGCCACCTGTAGTCGAGGATTTAATCATACTATCTTTTGGCCATTCAATATTGGAATTTGAAGCAACTCTCTATCAAAAATTCCTGCAATTGACTGATGGATTAGTTGTAACATGCAGGGAATTCAAAGATCATCTCCGAAATATGGAGGAACGGCAGATAGTAAGTTCAACGGAATTTCTTGGCAAGAAATGTTGGGCGCTTACATCAAATAAAAACATCAAAACTGAAAGTAGCTGGTAAGTCAAATCAGTTCTTCTGCACCATATTAGTGACCACAAAAACTTGCGCCTATAAGCAACCATATTGTATACTGGATACGCTGCAGTGTGTGTCAGAACAGGACAGTATTTTGTTCCATCGGCGGGACAGGACATAATCTGTATTGCAAATTACGCCCACAACAATCAACCAGCTATGATTGCAGCATAATATGGTGAGGGTAATCTGATCATATCAAGTCCTCACTTTGAATATGAAGAGAATGGAGACCGCGATGGAACAGATTACATGGATGCCTATGATGATCCAGAGTCAGAATGGCCAATGTTGTTGACAATATCGCGCTGGCTTGCAGATTCATCTCCAACTGTAGCCAATATCTCATCTTGGTCATATACTCCGCCGACTCCTAGTCCTCTACCACTAGATTTGATACGGATAGGGGCGGGGATCGGTGCGGTCCTACTCCTCGTAGCTATCGTAATTGTCAAGCGGAGGTAGCTGTGTCATTCAGAGTATATCTCTTCCCATGTTTCAATGGTTTTCAATTCGATGTCATGAGAACTTCTCCCCTTCGTAAAGAATGAACGAATCCCATCTAGGATTCTGGAGAGTTCTCCACTCTGAATCAAATAGAACCAAGTCCATACTACTAGAATCCAGAGGTAGACAAACCGATAGCAGAGAAAAATCAGTGTAACGATAATTGGAACAAACAGGTGACGTTTCCTGAAAACGAATTCATCTTTAGCTAGCATCAAATCCTTGTAATCAAAGAGAAGAGATGCGAAGGGCATAAGCGCTAATAGGTAGAACTTGTAAGCACCGCGAGGAAAGAAGGTCTGTACACAGAGGACTGCTATAAAGCTCCAAAGAATGGCCTTCATAAATATGTCATTGGTATCGATTACTGATTCTTCTGATCTATCACTCTGATAAGTTGCATATGCGCCATATACAACTAATCCGCACGCAGCTAGTAAAATAAAGTTATAGATGAGCCATGCTATAATATCAGTGAATACTGAACTTCCAAATAGCCAGAGGAAGAATGCGTTGAAATGCACGGGCATAACAAGACTCGAAGTGAAGTTTGTCAATTGCTGGAATGATAGACTGTACCTGTATAGGATTTGAGTGATAAATTCATCGGGGCTTACAATAATGAAAGGAAGTGATACCAGACCAACAACCAACCCATAGATGACTGTATATTTGAGGAATTGGGTTATTGAAGTTCTTTTGGTACGATTCGCTATCTGTTTGATCAGCAACAATGCAATTATTGGAAAGAAGATAACCGCAAATTGTTTGTAGAGAGTTGCTACTCCAATTGTAATTACTGAAAGTTCTGTCCTATTGTTGAGCGCAAAGTAAAATGATAACATCACAAAGAAGACATAGATTGTTGGGTTTAACCACATGAAACTGCCATATCCAATTGTGAGAGGATTCAGCAGGTATATCATCATAGCCAGGCTCGCCTTTTTTTCACTGCAAGATACTGCTTCCGCAATTTTATACACAAGAATTCCCGTTGCTACGTTGAAGGAGAATAATACAACTCCAGGTAACCAAGGTGGAGTTGAGCCGAACATACCAACAGTGTAAATCCATAATGGAGGATAGAGATAGACGGGAAGTTGAGCCGAATATGGCCAAGCACCTTCCCATAGGTTAGGAATCCAAGAAAGGTAGAAGAACTGATAGTCATTATACAGCTCAACATGAATGAAATCTAAGAAGACATCAGGAAGCCCAAGGGAGTAGTTAGTCAATGTGAATATTCGAACTAGAAAGAAAACAAGGTTAGCGCTCAGGCCTACTAGAAAATATCTCTTCCAACCAGAATAATGCCATCCAAGTCCGAAGATAATAAAGAAAAGTCCAATGAATCCAATAGCCACAGTAGAGAAAAATGAAGTTGGAAGTAGGGAGTAATAGTACGAGATTATTGAAGAATCAGATCCATTGTTAACCATAATGAGGAAGAGGTCTAAATCACCGTCCACAAGTGCTCGATATGTTGCACGACCGTTTTCATCAAGGAATATTGGTTCGGATAAATCACTGAGCAGAGTTCCAGAGTCATACAGTAGGATTTGAGTTTCATTTAGTACATAGATAGAAAAATCAGATTGATTTGACCCAAGAATGTCAATTAGAAAATGCTGTTCTACTGGACCACCCGATAGTGAGATGGTTTCTTTTGTCGTATCCATTGGCTCGGTTGCAATGTTTATTCCACTTCTTCCGCTACCGGGTACGATGAAATGCAACCCAAAACCAATAGATGCAATGATGATACCGATGAGAATGATAGCCTTTTGCTTAGATTCAAGTCTAAAATCCTTCATTTTTCATCAAACTAATGAGAGTTATCTGCATTATTACCCTTGAGGTGCAATTTTTAAACAATAATATTCCGTGAGTCTAACCTGTCTTCTTGATAATTTTCTTAGCAATAGTTGTAAATGTATCATCAACTCCGGCGTTTAGTTTGACCGAAGTCTCGTGATAATCAGCAAGGAAACTTTTAGCGAATTTTGCGCCTTCTGCAGGAGAGACCTGACGGTCCTTATCTAGATCAGTCTTGTTCCCAACGACCATATACATAACGCCTTTCAGATGAGCATCCGCTTCTTTCTTCCAATCCCATAATTCCTCAAGAGTGTCAGGTCGTGTGACATCATACATGAAAATTACACCTTTAGCTCCATGATAGTACCCAGATCGTACTGCCTCTAGAAAATCCTGGGATCCAAGGTCCCAGATCTGAAGTTTGACCTTGTTCTGGT
>CAZMBV010000120.1:0-7652 GCA_964564335.1 uncultured archaeon | reverse complement strand
ATCATGTGTATTCATCCTTCAGAATTCACGACAGATTATAGTTCTATCAAATGGCTTAAGCAAAGAGATCATGAGCTTAAATTAGTCCTTCATGAAAAAATACTATAGAAACCCAAAATTACTATTTCTCTGCCTCGGACAAAGTACTCTTAAGAATCAGTAATTGAAATTTTCTCGGTACGATTACGATGACTGAGTCTGAAAAGATGAGTTGGGATCTCTCCCAAATGGTAGCCTTCGATGATCCTGGATATATTGAAGAACGACTTACAGCTCTTGTCAAAGCAGCTGAGGAGTTTAGAAACAAGCACAGAGGAAAGATTCAATCTTTCGGGGCGAAAGAAGTCTTCGATTTGTATGAGTCACTAAATGAACTTGAACTTCAGTATGAGGGGCCAATCAATTACTCTAGACTGATGTATACTGCAGATATGAATGATGAAATCGCAAAACATCTGTATGATAAGTTTAGGACAGCTTATGCCTTACTTCAGCAAGCAGTAGCTTTCCTCGATCTTGAACTCGGTGCCTTGCTAGTCATGAACTCCGAGTTAATTACAGATCCAATCTTATCTGAATACAAGCATAGTCTGGAGAAAATACAACGTCAAACTCCACACATGCTCACTGAACTCGAGGAGCAATTAGTAATAGGAAAGGATAAGAACGGAGTCCGTGCATGGTCAATGCTCCAAGGAGATTGGCTTGCATCAAGAACTTTTGAAATTGAAATTGACGGTGAAATGAAAACACTCCCTTATGGTGAAATTATTGGGCTCTATGAACATCCAGATAGAGACCTAAGAAAACGTGCGCATAAGATTGTCTATGAAGGTCTCGGAAAAGATCATATTGTCTGGGCTTCTGCACTTCGTTCAGTTTTTGAGGATCACCTCCTTATGTGCAAAATGAGAAAATGGCCGACGCCAATGACTCAAAGCTTCATTTCTAATGATGTGGATGAAGAGACTATTGTTGCTCTTTTGAATACAATGGAGAAAAACGTTGGAGTGTACCAAAATTACTTGAAGCTAAAAGCAAAAGCAATGGGATTTGAGAAGCTCGGTAATTGGGATATTGATGCTCCATTACCTAACAGTCCTGATAAGAAGTACTCATGGGAAGAATCCAGAGAACTGATAGTCGGAGCATACACTGATTTCGATCCAGAAGTTGGAAACTGGATTGATGAGATGTATGAGCGTCGTCACATAGATGGAGTTGTTAGAAATGGCAAGCGATCCGGTGCATTCTGTGCAACATGGCATGCTGGTCAGAGTGCATACATCTTACAGAGTTTCAATGGAATCATGGGTGACCTTTTCACTCAGGCACATGAACTCGGACATGCGATGCATGCATATCTAGGTACACGAGCCCAGAAACCCAACAATTACGAAATTGGTAGTTGTATTGCAGAGACTGGTTCCATCTTTGGTGAACTCCTCCTTGCCGAGAAACTACTCAGAAAGGAAGGTACTAAGGAAGAAAAACAGGCGGTCCTTGCTGCTATCCTAGATGGATTCGGTGGAGCAGGATATCAAGTCACTACACGAGTCTGGTTTGAATCCATGCTCTATGAGGCTTTGGAGAAAGGGAAGTTCCTTGATGGTGAAACTATCTCCAATTTCTGGTTGAAAGCGAGAGAGAAAATGTACGGAGATTCAGTTGAATGGCTCCCAGAGATGAAATGGTGGTGGACTATGAAACTCCATTTCTATATGGCCAATTACAGATACTACAACTATCCCTATGTCTATGCTCAACTCTTTGTCTATGCTATGTACAGATTGTATAAGGAGCAGGGTAAGGAGTTCGTGCCAAAACTTAAAGCTCTTTTATCTGCCGGTTCTAGCAGGTCTCCAAGAGATCTTGCTGCAGATATTGGCTTCGATGTCACAACTGAAGAATTTTGGCAAAAGGGGATTGATCAATTCTCCGAATTTGTCAAGATGTTCGAAGAAACGTTGTAAAAAATAGAGAGGTAAAAACCTCTCTTTCTTTTTCTTTAAGATGTTCACTCTTTTTTCTTAGTGAAATAAACGTAGATTGATTGATCTGTGTCATCGGTGACAATACCGTACTTTACGTTATCAATCATTTCGATATGAAACTTCAATTCCTGCATAGCTGCTTCGGTGTCTTTATGCAGATGCAAGTATTTTATCAGAAAATCAAAAGATACAGCTGTATCTTTGTCTAGAATTTCTTTAATCATTGATTCTAATCGTTCTCTGACTTTCATGTCTATTTCTGTGTTTGTTTTCTTTAATTCGGAGATTTTCTTTGTGTGGTTCTTCCATTCCAAATTATATCACCATTCAAACGATATACATTATCGTTAATCAATTTTAGCTAATAACAATGAATTAAGCGTAAAGCGAAAACCTCATCTGTAGACTTTTTTGTTCAAGACTTTATGATTCAGGTACGAGAAGGTCGAGATGAAGATCGTCCATCAGTAGCGAGGGTTCTATGGAAAGCTTTTGAGGCTCACAGAACTCTAGAGGATGTCGAAAAGGAAGATTGGCTTGCTAGATGGAATCAACCGCAGGACAAGGACTGGGCATATGTTGCAGTTGACGATAACAAGGTCATTGCGAATCTTTCATTCTTCATTACTAGTGATAAAAACAATATCATCAGAGGCAGACCCATACCCTTTGCTGGAATCTGGGCTGTGGCAACCGACCCAGTGTATAGGAAACAAGGTCTGATTCGAGAACTATTCAAAGCAAGCTTTCCAAGAATGAAAAAGGAAGGAGCTGTGCTTTCTATTCTAGATCCTTTTTACAGAGCATTTTATGAAAAATTCGATTATGCTCTTGGAGAAAAACGTGCAAAACATGTCTTCAAGAAAGAAGATTTACGAGTTGGAAAAACTAGGAATGACCTCACTGTTCGCGAAGCTACTGGTCCTGAAGATATATCAAAAATAGTTGAAGTAGCGAAATCAATGTCGCGCTTTGGTTCAAGATTCTGGGGTTTTGAAAAGCCACTGGGAGCGAGAATTAAACGTGGTAATTTCTTCATCTTTGAGAAAGGAGCTAAACCTGTTGGTACGGTTAGGATTATGTTTGAGGGTGGGCACCCGGGCTACAAACTTACTATTGGTAATACTATGTATAAGTCAGATGATGTTTTTCCATCAATTGTCGAACTCGTTAGCAAGTATGCAGTAAATAGTTCTGAAATTACCTGGTACACAGATTATGAAGTTCCAGTACGTCATTTCTTTGATAGCTATAGTACCACCGAATCTCATGTCTTAGGTTCAATGATGATGCGTATTATTGACTTTGAGAAATATTGTAACCGCATCGCGATTCCAGATGCAGCTTCTGATTGGGTTACAATCAAACTAGAAGACATCCATTGTCCTTGGAATACAGGAACTTACACACTCATTCCGAATGAAGGGAGTCTGCAAGTTGAGAAATCTGAACGTGAACCGGACATTCATCTGAATGCATTCCAGCTCTCTCAGGTGATTTCTGGAGTAACACCTGCGATTATGCTTCATGGTTTGAACGAGATTGAGTGTTCATCTGAAACAGCCAAGAAACTAGAAGCTATATGGCCTGAAGACAACTTTGTTTCATATATGCGGTTTTGATCTATGTATACTTAATTACGAGAAGAGTATCTGCGTAGAATCATTGTTTTCCAGCCCCATCAATGATTGGTCCTTATTTGATATGAATTTCATACACCTAAATTTCGCACAACTTGAAGTAGTATCGATACATTAAGATTGGATGAGAACACCTTCCAATTTATTAAATCACCTGCAAAATAGAACCAAAATCACTTATTCTTTTTCCATTGTTCTGTTTGATACCTTGCAATCAAAATACGTGTGAGTTCTGTGAATGATTCCTGAATGTTCTCACCATTCTTTGCAGATGTTTCAAAAAAGATAGTTGGAACATCAAGGTTCTCACGCAACGCTTTAGTGAATGCTGCACCTTCGTCATAGGAAACTAAGTCTATTGTATTGTCCGGAGTGCGGAGGTCAGCCTTGTTTGCTAGCACTGCAATAGGAATAATTTCTTCTGCATGCTTATAGGACTCTGCCAACCATGCAGATGTATTATCAAAAGAAGTGCGATTTGTAATATCATAAACCATAATTAGAGCACTACAACCTTGATAATAGTGCTTTCGAACTTTCCCATACCCATCTTGCCCAGCTAAATCCCATATAACAAGCTGAACAGGTTGGTCATCCACCCTCACTGTCTTTTGGGCGAAGTCCACACCTATAGTCGCAATGTGGCTTGAGATAAAACTCTTACCTAGATACTTGCGCCGGATAGAAGTTTTGCCCACAGCTGCATCTCCTATCAGAGCTACTTTGAACATTAACGTACTACGTAGTTTAGACGACACCTCAATCAACCTCGACGCGACAAATATACCTTCTAGTTCAGAGTCATTAAAAGAATATCTCGCATACTAATAATGGAATACTTTGTTGGAAAATGGATAATTACTTCTTCTTTCCTTTCTGCTTTTCATTTTCCGCAATCATCAAACGAGTCAAAGTCTCAAATGACTCCTTAATATTCTCACCACTTTTGGCAGAGGTCTCAAAAAACACAGAAGGAATTCCAAGTTTCTCGGTAAACATCTTTGCAAATGCTTGACCTTCTTCAGGTTGAATAAACTCAGTGCAATCACCTGAATCGCGTAAATCAGACTTGTTTCCTAGAATTGCTGTTGGTGGAATTTCTCCTGAATATTTATACGCCTCAACTAACCAGTGAGTTATATTGTCAAAAGTTTCCCGACTTGTAACGTCATAAACAAGAACCAATGCACTACATCCTTGATAGTAGTGCTTTCTAACTCTTTCAAAACCTGTTTGACCCGCAAGATCCCAAATCACAAGCCGGCAAGTAGTATTGTCTACTTGAACGTATTTTTGAGCGAAGTCAACTCCAATAGTCGCTATGTGACTAGAAATAAATCCCTTACCGAGATACTTACGTCTTATAGAGGTCTTCCCGACAGCTCCATCACCAATTAACACTAGTTTAAACATCATAGTGCCAGCTGTATCAGGAGACAATTGCATCATTCCTCAATATTGTTACAAATTGAAATGATTCACGAATTATAATGATTCCTTTACGACCATATAGTTTAATTTAATTAAATGATTTGATAATAAAGCGAACAGAGCACAATGTATATCACCGGCTGATAGACAGTTAGTAGTAATACTAGGGACTTGATTTGTTATGGGTGTAATTTTCAGAAAGACTGGTCGACTTATACAGGGTGATCCCGGTAATGGTAATCAGAAATTTTGGAAAGCTGAAGTAAAAGGCAACTCAGTAACAATTCATTTTGGAAAAGTCGGAACACATGGAACCACAGGATGTCGTGAGTTTACAAGTTATGAAGCTGCTGAGAAATTCTTGGCGCAGCGAGTCCGCAAGAAACTGGAAGAAGGGTATAGACCCGAAGTATAGCTTATTCTATTTCTCTGGAAGATGCACTGCAAAGATGCATTCATCATCATCTTTTGTCAATGACTTTACAATCTTAACTGTCACAGGTTTTTCAAGGATTCCTTCCCAGAGTCGTCGAGACCAGCCAGATCCACAATAACAGAATGATCCAATAATCTCATCCAGATTGTTTTTAATCATAGGACAGAAACAGTAAGCCTTCATCTTTTCTTCTCTTGTTTTCGCCTTATCAAATGCGGCTTTGTTATAGGGCTGTTTTGAGCTATAGAGAGTATTTCCTTCCCTTGTATATTTCGGATAATTCCCAGCATTAGTCATAGCCTCTAGAACCTTATCGACACTCTGTGTTTCAGCATAGACTAGTTTCATATTTTCAATTAGTTCTGGAGGAAAGACATGTGCACATTGAGAGAAAATTTCAAACTTCTGACCTTCCGTTGCAATCTCATCTACCATATCTACAGCACATTTCACGGCCTTTGCACGTTCTTCTACACTCGATTTGCGTGTGATACCATTATAACATTCTAAGATCTTGGTTCTGGCATCTTGTCCTAGCACCTCACCAAGTTGCTTTGAAAATCGATTATCCCAGTCATGTAGTACTTCTTGTACCTCAATGATATTTCCCTCGGGCTCTTCGATATTAATATTGAGAAGAACCTCCCTTCCAGATTCAGCAATAGGTAATCCGTGAGAATAAGTTTCCTTTGTGATCTGTCTATAGGTTTCGTTGATAGTGTCATATGAACCTCGATGAACCATTGTCATTGCCTCACAGCTCTCAAGAGTCATAGTCTTGACTTCATTCTGGTCAATATTTACTGAAATTGGAATACATACATCCATGTCATGTCCATCGTTATCCTGAACAAGCCAATGGTGAACAACTATCGGATCTCCATTAATTTTCGTTCCGATTACTTTCTTAATGATTTCAAGAGTATGAGCAATATCCTCAAAATTTCCGTGTATTCTCATGTAAGCAACAGGTGTTTCTTCAAGCAATTTGTGGACTACAGACATTTTCAATATCCTCATAGATTCTGACTGAGTTTCCATCTACATGATATATCAGGAAAATGTTCGAAGCAAGTTTTTTCAATATCAGAGAATATCTTCGTAGCATTTTTCGTCGTAGTAATTACTTTCATCCTTGTCATGATTGGTATAGTATACTTGAGCGAAGAATGGATTCTTCTTTGCTATTTCATCATAATTCCATGGTGGTGCAAGACATTCTGGACACCAATGACCTGCCTTAAGTATTAGAGTTGGGCTCGCTTTGAATGAATGACCAAAAGCACATTTCCAATCGAGTTTCTCACTCACATCACCAACCTGCAATGAGAGACATTCACCACCTCTGAATTCAGCAGCTTTATTCATATCTTCTATTGTGAGTTCGTTGAATGGAATCTCTTCATTATAACCATGATATAATGGGTATGCTTCAGTATTTGGATCTGGCATATCAGTATCCCAATCTGGAATTTGTTCCCACTTTTCACGAGAACCCCAAAATGCAGAGATGCGTTCTTGATTATTAGTTTCAATCCAATTCATGGTTCCATCTTTGCCCTTCGTCATCTTCTCAGTGAATTGACTTCTCACTATACTCGTTGGCGCATATTTTGCTAATTTGAAATACCAAGGAGCTGCATCTTTCACCTGTTGCAGATGGTCCTCTAGTGTATGTCGCCAATGACCAAGGTAGCTATTGAGTTTGTCACTATCCAAATACCAGCCACAATGAAAATTACGAGTACAAAACCAATTGCGGTCCATAATTTTCCGAAAGTCACCCATACCTAGATTCCTCAAACTCTGTTCCATATATTCAAAGTAAATGAATCTGCAAGACGGTCCTCCACTCATATTGTAGATCCCACCCCAGAAATCTTCAGGGGTTTCTAAGGTCTGTACAAGACCGTACCCAGCATCCTCGGATGTTACCATCTCGATATGCTGATCAATCGGTTGATGATACATTATTGGATCTATCAGACTCATCGAATCTGCAATTGTGATGAATGTTTGCCTGATTGATACCCAGTACTTAAGACCTGATTCAATGACCGCTCGTTCTGCTCTTATTTTTGTAATCGCATAAAAGTCGTATACACTTGGCTTCAGAGGATCTCCTGTTCTCAACCAATAGATAGGAGCTAA
>CAZMBV010000119.1:0-7688 GCA_964564335.1 uncultured archaeon | reverse complement strand
AAATAGTATAAGAATACTGAAAGCCAAAGACCTGTACAAGTACAATCTTTACACAATCAATATCTTTGAAATAATCTATCTACGTAGGTCTTCACGAAGTCTTGCCGCTGAGAATTCATCTACGCGGTCCTTCACCTCTTCACGAGCGGCTTGGTGCTTCTCAAGAAACTCCATCATCATTGGTGCAAGAATCTGTTTGCATTCACCACACAGAATCTCGCCACCACGACACTTCTTCTCGATATCAGCAAGATCCTTGTCATCAGGCATGAAGATGAAGTTATAATATTTGTAAACGCTACAGATGTCAGGATTTGCTCCGAGTTTGCGTTGTTCTTCGACTGTTGTTCTACCACCAGTAAATGCAGCCATGACTTTTTTCTTAGCCAGTTTTGGTGAATCAGTTGTAAAGACTGCGCTCATGGGTTCTGAGGCAGACATCTTACCACCTTCCTTTAACCCAGGCACGAATGTACATTGAATACTCGCAGGTTTGTAGTAGCCCATCTTCTCTGCAACATCTCTAGTCACCCTCCAGAAGGGATCTTGGTCAATCGCACATGGAATGATGCAAGGTGTGTTCTTCCCATAGATCCATGAATGAAGGAATGCAGGTACCGCCTGAATCGCAGGGTGCCAGATCGACCCAATATTTGTGCTGTTATCAAATCCAAATGTAGCCTTGACAGTTGAGAAAGTCACCTTTCGTGCGACTTCAACTGCAATCTCATATAGTAAATCGATATGCTCGATATCTTGGATGATGTAGGTATCTTCTGGTTCGAAACCGAGTGCCAGAAGGTCCAGCGTATTTTCATAGGTATACTTTTTGACATCATCAAGACTGAGATGAGCATTGAAGAAATACTTCTCATCATTTGTCATCTGGAAATACAGGCGGGTCTTGAATCGGTCCTGAAACCATTTTGTGAACATCCAAGGTACGAGGTGACCGATGTGAGTATGACCGCTTGGTCCTCTTCCTGTGTAGATAACGAATTTGTTACCTTTCTCGTATTCAGTAAGAATCCATCCAAGATCTCGGTGAGAGAAGAATAGGTCTCTCTCAAGATACAAATTCTTTTCTCCAGCAATCTTGTAGATCTGTTCTTTCATTTTCTCAGTGATCCGCTCGGTTCCGAATTCTTTGATGAGTCGGTCGTAATCGAGTTTACCACTGACTTTGAATGGTGTTACAACCATGTCGTCTTTTTCTTCACTCAATACGAGTGTCTCCTTGGATGTGTTTACTAGCTCATGGCTAGTACCGTTTGACATCTAGCCATTCTAATTAAGCATGGTGGTTCAAATTATTGATATTTAACCATAGAGTTACTCTAAAAAGGGTTGAACCGTAATAAAACAGGTAATCTCGCAGCATATCATAGGAGAATGCAAGATGCGTATTGAAGAATATGAGTTTGAGGAAGAGAAGACGCTAAACAATTTAGCAGACCTCCTAGTCGAAATCGCAGAACAGATGCGGGTAGGGGAGAAACTTGAACTTCCTATGCCAACGCTCAAAGAAGGAGTAATAGAAGTTCCACTTGGAGAGCCTGTTGAAACTGGAATTGAAATCACAATAAGGCGTCACTTTATCCATGTCGATCTTGCTTTAGCATGGAGAAGAAGAAAAGGAGAGGAAGGATAAAAGATGCCCGACGAATTCCTTGCTAGACAGACAATCCTCAACCAACTCGGAAAAATCATTGAAATTCAAGAGAACATAGCTGACTACATCCATAAAAGATTGTGTCTGAAATGCGGTGAATTGGCAGATGATATTTGGGTAGAGAGGAGAAAAGATGCTTTCAAAAAAATAAGAGCACTCATTGACAGGTATGCCTTTACACAGAATCTACCTCGTGATGATTTAGGAATTATGGCTCAAGCTATAATATCACATTTGCTAAATATTCAGCACACATTCCTTCGAGTCTTAGTTATGATAGACATGCTAAAAGAGGAGTCATTCAATGAGATCTTTATGGATTCCATGACGGTCATCTCTGCGAAAGTATATGAGATGATGACAGCACTAAAGCTAATGGTTTCTCAAAGAGAAGCTAATTCTGATGAGTCAGAGGAGACATTGGAATTGTTGATCAAGCTTGAGAGACAGATTGATGAAGACAATATTGTGATTTGTCGACAGATCTCTATTGCGACAGGTGGAGACTCTGATTTTACCTGCTATATGATGAGGAAGATAGTTGCTGATTTAGAGCACATCTCAGACTATGCAAAAGAATGTGCAGAGATATTTGCGGAGATTTGATTTGTTGTGATGCAAGGAGGAGAACTCTCAACATCAATCCTTGTTGTCATTGCGGGAATATTGATTGTTGGTGTTGCTATCGCAAAGATTGCTGAAAGGTATCGTGTCCCACACCCAATCCCCCTAGTTCTAACTGGCCTAGTCATGGGGAGAGTTCTTCTTGTATTGAATCCCGGTTCTCAACTTGTACAAATAGCAGGTTTTGATTTCATTGCTCAAATAACTCTGGCAACAGTCCTTTTCTACGCCGGTCTGACTCTGAATCTTAGAGAACTTAGGTTATCGATTGAAAATGTTATCCTATTAGCTACAGTTGGTGTACTCTCGACAGCGCTCATTGGTGGATTTACTATAGAAGCTACAACCGCAGCGTTGGGAGTTCCCGTAGGAATTGCGGCATTCCTAATTGGAGCCATTCTAGCTCCAACAGACCCTGCCGCTCTGTTTTCAGTTTTAGAATCAGGAGGGGTCAGAGTCAAGAGAAGATTGTTCTCAATACTTGAAGGAGAGGCTGTATTCAATGATGCTACTTCAGTGATTCTTGTCATCCTTGTTTTTGAACCTATAGTTATTGGTTCACTCGCAAACCTTACTGGGGGTACGAATTGGGCGCTAATACTCGGAGAATTTGGAGCAAGTATGGGGCTTGGTGTCGTACTCGGATATATTGTAGCCAGACTTATTGGTTGGGCAATCCCGAAGAGTGGAGATGATACAAATATTTCGATTTTGACAGCTACAACTCCGTTTCTTGCATATGGTTTGGGCGAGCTCTTTACTGTATTTTACATCCATCCTGGTGCACTGGCTGCTGTTTTTGCTGGCATATTCATGGCAAATGCAAGAAGGATTGGACTTGAACCACTACCGCAGAGGTCAATGCGTGGTGTAATGAAGAATGTTTCATTCTTTTTCGAAATCATGGTTTTTATCCTCTTGGGATATTCTTTGAGTGTTCCATTAATCGAGGGAGATCCCTCAACAGAAACTATCAGTTTCCTTATCGCGAATCCAGGAATTATCTTAGTTGGTTTACTTACAGCCGCATTGGTTATCTTAGTTGCAAGACCGGTTTCTGTTTTTCTAGTAACTGCAAGAGACAGAAAATTGGGACTAAGAGAGAGATTCTTCATAAGCTGGGCAGGCATTAAAGGCGTGGCAAGCGCAGCTCTAGCTGCAATCGCTGTCACTGTGATTATTCGTTATTCATCTGATCTAGTCTATATCGAGCAGATATCGACAGTCGTACCGACTATCTATGCGATTGTGTTCATTGTTTTATTGGTGAGCTTAATAGTACAAGGATTATCGACTGCATTTTTAGCTAATTTATTAGGACTGACTGAAAAACAGGACCGTGCAAAAGAAATCACTGTTCATAGAGATGCTACACGACAAGCACTTCTTCATCTTGTGGATTTATACACTGAAGGCAAAGTGAACACAACTATGTACAGTAGACTCAAAGCAGAACTAGAAGAGGAAATCTTCACTCTGGAAGATGAGCTTAGACGAGTCGTTTCTGAGAGAAGAGCGCGAATACAGGAATTAGGATTTAGAGAAGAGATTTTTAAGACTAAACTCGCTTTCTATGAGAAACAATTCGAAACAGAAAAAATTTCAGAGAGTATCTATCAAGATCTAAGAAGCAATATTGAAGCTGAAATCGAAGAAGTAAGGAATCGAATTAGTTCACAAAAGCAGCGTCTATCACCAGAGGGCGAAGATTGATGAGTACATTCTGACCGTTCCTTTTAAATTAGAGACCCTCTTAGTTGATATTAATTTGAGAGTGATATTGTGACCCAAGAACGTCCTGAGGTGTCCGAAGATTTCGTTGACTATAATGAATGCCTTATCAGCTTGGGATCGAATCCTGAAGGCCTGAGCGAGAATGAAGTCATTAAGAGGAGGAAAGAATTCGGAATAAATAGGCTCACGCTAGAGAAAGGAATTAGTCCTCTTGTGATGTTTCTTAGACAGTTCAAGTCACCTCTTGTCTACGTACTTATCTTGGCTGCAGTAATTTCTCTCATCGGAAATCATGTAGAAGATACGATTGTAATTGCAATCATACTTCTAATCAATTCTCTAATTGGATTTGCACAAGAATGGAGAGCAGAGAAAACTATCGAGTCAGTGAAGAAGCTGATAGAAGAGAAATCAATTGTCATAAGGGATGGAGAAGAACAAGAAATCTCATCTGAGGATATAGTTGTAGGCGATATCTTACTATTAAAGGCAGGAGAGAAAGTGCCTGCTGACTCACGTGTGGTTTTTGAAAGGAATCTTCATGTTGATGAAAGTCTACTGACGGGAGAGAGTGTACCGGTAAAGAAAGATGTCGTGTGTCTAATTGACAAACCACATTACTATGAAGAGTCAAACAAAGTTTTTGCAGGTTCCTTTGTTACCCAGGGAAGAGCTCGGATCTTTGTAGAAAAAATCGGGGATCAAACAGCACTAGGAGAGATAAACAAGGAACTCCAACAAGTGGAAAAAGAGCCGACTTCAATTGAGATTCGATTAAAACGTCTAAGTCTATTTTTCATTGCACTAGCATTCACTTTTCTAGTGATAACCATACTTCTTGGTACCTACCGGCAAATACCCACTTACGAACTCATACTATTTGCACTCTCTTCATTAGTTTCTGCTATCCCAGAAGGGCTCATTGCAGTAATCACAATAGTGCTGTCTGTAGGAGTATACCGTCTATCACGAAAGAATGTGATTGTTCGCAATCTCAATGTTGTGGAAACTCTTGGCCTTGTCAATGTAATATGCTCTGACAAAACGGGGACACTCACTAGGAATCAAATGATGGCGAGAAGAATTTTTACGCCTAATCATTACTATGAAATAAGTGGTGCGGGATTTGATGCAGAATCGGGAGGCGTATTCCTTGAAGGATGTGGCCCTATGGGATGCCTTCGGTCAGAACATTTACATGAAACCATAGATCCAAATCAAGAGGAAAAAATACGAGGACCAATCGACAGAGAATCACTTAGTCAATATCCGGATTTGGAAAAAGTACTATCATATCTAGCATTATGCAATGACTCAGAAATCTATACAGAATGTTTGAATGAGAATAGCCTCCTCAGAAAATGTACTGGAGAGAATCGATTATGGAAAATTCGAGGTTCACCTACCGAAGCTGCATTGCTTGTTGCACTCGAAAAGACAGGGCTCCATAAATATGTCTTAGATGAATCATTGCCTCGAATATCTGAAATTCCATTTACCAGTGATAGGAAATATATGGCAACCCTCCACCAACCGAGTCAGATTGTTCAAAGCGCGCATCCCTCACCATCTCAAAAAGATTCGAATCTTTTGATTGTTAAGGGGGCACCTGAGCGTATCGAGGCGTTCCTAAAGCAACCTTCTGGTTTTGAAGAAGTTGTCAGTGATTTTGCATCCCAAGGTCTGAGAGTACTGGCATGTGCTGTAAAACACTTACCTCAAAATCAGTCCCAAATAACTGATGATGATTTACATGACCTTGAGTTTGTGGGACTTTGTGGAATAAACGACCCTCCACGTGATGGTGTGAGAGACTACATTGCAAAAGCGGAGCGCGCTGGTATTGACGTGATAATGATCACTGGAGATAACGAAGATACTGCTAAAGCAATTGGAGAGGAAGTTGGAATATTCAGACCAGATAGGGATGACAAGAGTCTTACAGGTGATGACATCGATGCGCTAACTGATGAAGAACTGCAAATTGCTCTAGAAACACGTGCAAATATCCTTGCTAGAACAAGCCCTATTCACAAGTTGAGGATTGTAAAAGCATTACAGAATTTAGGCAAAATTGTTACTATGACGGGAGACGGAGTCAATGATTCACCGGCACTCCGTCAAGCAAACGTTGGAATAGCGATGGGAATTACAGGAACAGATATTGCAAAAGAGGCGGCAGATATCGTCCTTCAAGATGAACGATTCGAATCTGTGGTTGATGGCATTGATGAAGGACGACACATTCTCAATACATTTCGAAGAGTTGTGCTTTTCCTTACCTCAACAAACTTTGCAGAGAGCTTTATGATATTAGCAACTCTTCTCTTATTTGTAAATCCAGTCCTCCTATTGCCGCTTCAAATCCTTTGGGTCAATCTTGTGACAGATGGAATGCTAGACATTGCGGTTTCATTGGAACCTAAAGAGAAAGGATTGCTGGATAGACCGCCATCCTCTATCAATGAAAGAGTATTATCTAAGCAAACACTCTCCAGAGCGTTGTTTTATGGAACCATTATGGCTTCAATAGTAATGACCATTTACTTTCTATATCTTGGTCATGGCGACGAGAAGATTCGCACCATGATTTTTATAACATTGATCGTCACCCAATGGTTCAGTGCACAAAATTGTAGGTCGCCTACCGAATCAGCTTTTTCAGTTGGCATTTTCAAAAATAAACTGCTATGGATTGTTTATGTAATTGACGTTATCCTCGTTGCGTTGATATTTTTAATTCCACCAATGGTAGCTTTATTTGAACTAAGTCCTGTAGAACCTTTGGAGTGGGTCCTTGTTTTCCTCGTTGCATCAATCGTATTCATATTAGAAGAAATAAGAAAACGACTAAGTAAGAGATCTACAATCTAATGAATTGATGAGCACTTGAAATCAAACTGTTAGGGTTCATCAGCGGTAATTTCACTGCACTTCTGTGGAAGCTCACTGCGACCAACAATTAGGCGGACTAGGCCATTTGCTATTTGCGCAATTACCAGAAAGATGAGCAATACCTCCAATCCTACATTTGTAAAGATGAATACAAACGCAGCTAAATTGATTGTCAGAATACCTGCGAGTACTTGTAGCATTTGTACCCAGAGCGGTATATCTCCAATGAGAATCCCAAGAACCATTCTTGATAGACCGACTAATATCATCCCCACCGCAGGAAACACAATCAGAAAATCAGGAGGTAATGAAAAGAAAATAAAATCTATCAAAGCTAAAATAATGACTAAAATTCCAGTAACTATCATAAAAACTCTAGCATATATTTTTGTACGGATGACGTATACTCCCCAAATTACCCATGCGAGACCTGTTACAAGCAAACCGATTGATAGAATCTCAATAGTAAATGAGAAACTAAATGCAATCTCTAAAACAGCTGCAATGGTTACACTGATTACAATAACTCCGATTGCATCATCAAGTAGTCGAATCCAGCTTGGATAATTGGTATTAGTCATACTCAGGTGACATTAAGACTGAGGAATTATCTCTTTTGGTTTTGTTGATTATAAGGTAATTATGCAGTACTGCTTTACAACTGGACTTTCTTGTATGAATCAGGAAGACGAATTCCGGTCTTTCCTGAAAAGACATCTCTCAAAAGCTCTATGTGTTCATCAAGATCTTTGAGAAGTTTATC
>CAZMBV010000118.1:0-7709 GCA_964564335.1 uncultured archaeon | reverse complement strand
TGCATAGCTGGAGCGCACCCGGCACTGATGACCTTTTCACCAGCGTTGAGTGTACTTTCAAGATAACGGTCCCCATCTTCTTCGCAAAGTTGGGGATGAATCACTCCGTATTTGACTGGGAGTTCCATTCGTACGCGGTTGATGAAATCCCATATATCCATTGTAGCAAAACCAGGGCATTTCCCTGTACAGACACAGAAAAGGAATGCTGGATCTTCTTTATCGTTTGTAATGACTGGTGCCTCCAATACTAATTAAATATTGAATAATCTCGATATTTAAATAATTGGGTGTGTTGAAAGTAATTACATAACCTGCATTTTGCCTATCTCTTATGGAAGTAGGTAAATAACAACACTAATGATTGATACAATGGTGATAGCAAGAATATAGACAAATCTCACTTTTTTGAAGCGAGCAAGTTCTTTGTTCATCCCTTCAGTCATAATGCGTGTTTGTTCGACAGCTGCTGGGTCACCGTTCTCTGCATCTTTAACTAACTTGACTCCTTCCTCATAGGTCATTTCGACGCCTCTACTATATGTTGAGACAAGTTTCTCAGCCTCAGCCTGCATTTGGATATTTGTCTTTGAATTCCATCGTTTAATACCGATACTTGAAGAAAGTAATAATCCCAATCCAAAAACACCAGTTCCCAGGATAATAACGGCAACCAGTGTAACGATACTAAGAGGGTGCCCACTAGTACTTTCAAACAACATCGACATTTCTGGTGTGAATAGAGCTCCACTCGAGTAGATGAGCATCTGAGTAGCAATAAGAGAAATCGCCATTATGATGAGAACTATGGATAGAGGGTACGGTCCTGAATTGTGGGTACGAAGGACCCTAATGTTATACATCCGATAGTTAGCAATTGCCTTGTCCGATTGCTGCGTTAAAACTGAGTTTGCGAACAAAACACCGTTCTGCCTTCTGTTACTTTCTGCACCCATGAGAGAAAAGAACCCACGCGCTAAGAAGATCAAAGAAATCAATGCAATTACCACGGCGGAACCTGCTAAGACTACAAATTGGTAGTATCCGAATCCTGAAGAAATTTGTATTGCGGCCACTGTCAATAAGAATCCGAGTACCGAGAAATAAGCAGCTTTCTGAATCTCTCGGGATGTTTTGTAGACTAGTTCAGGGTGTTCTATGGCTTGGAATAAAATATTCAATGATACCATTGTTTCTTCACATTCTACCGCAATTACAAATTAGTTACCATAGAAGAGCTCTATTCAATCTTCATTAAACGTATCTCATTGTAATCAGTAATGATTCGTATATAACCTCTCAACAACTCATCAACGGAGGAATCGCCAGTATCGACCTTGAGAGTTTCACTCTCAATTCCTCTCAATTTAGAAGGTGTAGATATGACGAAGATGTGATCCCTTCCAACACGTTCAATGACTCCGGGACTGATCTGCTGATTTCCTCTACCAAATAGCATCCCCTGATGTCCAATGGGAGACACGACTATCCACGTCTTGCTGAAGTCTTCCACGAGTTTGATGATGCGGGCTTCGTTCACATCCTGCACCATCGTTCCATGCTGATAGACATCCACGCCAAGTGTTGTTTTCTTGACACCTAACAGGTCTGTTAATGTTTTTACAGTTGTCCCAGGTCCAAGAATGTACGTTCCATCAGGAATCATTTGTTCGATGATGTACTTGGCAATTGCTTCCTGAGCCTCGTGCTCGTTTATAGTTTCAGGACTTGCCTGTTTTGCGCCTTGAAATCTTGCAGGAACTGATGGTCCTTTCATGTATCCATAGAGTTTGATGATGAATCGATCCTCTCGAAATGCCTCCTCATCAGCATCCATGATCTCAAATTCAGCGACTCCAGCACCACCATCCAACACCAAACGGACAACTTCTGCGGCATCAGGAGGATTGACCACGAAAATTCCACTATACATTTTGACTCCTGAAGGTACTCCAATTACCGCCAAGTCTTCCAAATTATTCTCTGTAATTGCATCCAGAATATCACGAGCGGTCCCATCTCCGCCAACAAAGACAAGAAGACGTACTCCAGCCTTGTACAGAGATTGAACACAATTCTTAGTATCGTCAGAATTAGTCTTCTCCGTCACAGTTACATCTACAACGTTGTAAGAAAATCCTGCGGCTCGTGTAACATCTTCACCCATCTGTTTTGGACAAACAACCAACTCAAGTCTAGATGGTGCAATATGAAGCGATTCTAAAGTCTGCAAGAACTCCGTAGCCCTTCCTGGGGCAATTGGTGTAGCTCCACGTTTTATTGCTTCATCGATTACGCCGTCAGTGCCTTTGAGACCAACCCTACCACCCATACCTGCGATGGGATTGATAATCAGACCAACCAGCATGAATTGAACACAACCTTACAAGTATGTCATGTAAGCATACTCTAAAGCAGTTGTGATTTATACTCCATGACGGTCACTTCAGTGCACCGACCTGAACTGCGGTTTGAACCCAGAATGAAACACGGACAAGCACTTCTTCTAAGAATCGGTTTCTATCGTCAGTAGTCACATCCTCAGGCCACTTATTCTTTCGGTAGTCATCAAATTTCTTGAATTCTCGACCCCACTTTGTGGTCAACGGAATCTGTACTTTTCTATCACAAGCTGTATTCAATGCACGAATAAGTGTCACAAAATCAAAATTAAGTCGCACCAACCACTTTCTCAAAGCAACAAAGAATGCACGAGAGTTTGTTTCATCCCAAGGAAGCTTCTTCAGAGCATCTCGATCCCACGCTTTAATTCTTCCAGAATTGAAAGAGCAATCCTTGTCAAATCCACATCTGGCTCTGACAAAGATTTTTTTCTTGGACATCCAGAGAATGATATCGTGGTCGCCCTTCTTCTGCATCATTACTTTATGAGTACCAGCGGGAAGAATCAGCTCTACCACCCCACCTTCCTTAAACTTACCACCAGCCTTGAAGTACAAGTCTAATGCCCATGAGAGTGCGGGAATTGTATTTACAGGATAATATTCATCAAGGTCGGTCATAGGAACGATTCACATCACGTAGTTCTCACTGATATGATTTAGCACTTATACATAATGGATGGAGAATTCGGGATATTAAAACATAGTCTAGATCTCTTTCTTGTCACGGGACTTTACAAGTACTTCAGCCAAGTCACTGAAGATATCAACAATTCCTTCTCCAGTCTTTGCGCTACTCTCAAGATAGGGCATATTGTGTGAATCCGCAAACTCACGACCTTCCGAGGGTTCGACAACTCTGTCTGGCAGGTCCGTCTTATTTGCAACTAGCACCAACGGAATATGCTTTCCTAATGCCTTGTATAGCTCCTCAAGCCATTCTTCGAGTACAATGAAGGTCCTACGACGGGTCACATCATAGACCAGTATTCCTCCTGATGAACCCCTGTAGTACATCGGGCGAAGTATCTGAAAACGAGATTGCCCAGCCACGTCCCAAATCTGCAATTTTACCGTCACATGGGACTGGTCGGGCTTGGTGATGTCGACGTTCTTGACAGCGAACTGAGAGCCGATGGTTGTCTTGTAATCCGTGCGGAAGAACCCATGGGAGAAGCGTGTAACGATTGCCGTCTTGCCAACTGCTCCCTCTCCCAACACCACAATTTTGAACAGGAAATCGTACTGGCTACTCAATTAATGGACCTCCGTGTGAACATTGTATCTGAATTTTTTCTGGTAACTACTATTGATTAATGATTTGACTACAACGACAATATATGAAGAGTCTGTGTGTGTATTCACCATAGTCCCTAGCAGTCAAATGGCGTTCGCTATGGATGCGCCGTAGGAGCGATAGAGGGGTACGGGACTAATAAGGTTTCGCGAGATAGTACTAGAAACTAATCAATCAGCTCTTCTACAGTAGATGGCTCAAATTCTGAGGGAGAATTCATTCTAGAACGATTCACGAAAACTCCAAGCCCATAGCATCCAAGGATGAGCCCATTCAATAACATGAGGTACATGAAGGCGACATCATAGGTATATGCAATGAATGAAGGCAGAAGCATAAACATCACTCCCATCACGACGGCAATGACACCTAATGTGGCGATGAGATTTCCAAGCTTGGATGTATCATCAGGGCGAGAACCAATCCCATATCCCAATCCAATACCAAAGAGAGCTCCCATCAAAGCAAATCCCGCGGCCTGCATCTGAAACGGCGCGAATGTTGTGGCTATTGTGTTGACCCACTCAGTGAGGTCAGCTCCAGCAAGACTCTGAATTGGTGACCCAGACCATGCAACAAGAGAACCAACAGCGTTCATGACAATGTACCCAAAGATGGTTCCAGCGATGATTGCTGCAGTCCCACCGAGCATCCACGAGAATGCATCGCGTTCTCGACGTGCTATCATGATTCCAATACAGGTACTGAGAAGCATTCCAGCACCAGCTGCGATGGCGAGGGCATCGATGAGGGTCATATTGATAAGACTGAGATAGAATTGATCAAGTTGCATTGTAGTCACCGTGTGAGTATAATTCACAAGCTCTGCACAGTGCCTAATAAGCTACTATGTCAGAGAAAAAATGCAAGTGAAGTTTACAATCGTGAATCATGTGTTTTCCTGAACCCAGATTATAAACTTACGAAACAATCGATTGAATTCTTCAGGTTGTTCTATCATGGGAATGTGGTCAGCGCCTCGTACCACAGCAAGGTCGGCATGGGGAATTTGCTCAATATACTCCTTAACTATTGCAGGTGTGATCACATTATCATTTTCACCCACGAGCACAAAGGTTGGAATCGTGATGTCTTTGATTCGATCAGTGATATCAAACTTGTTACAGGCACGAAGGTCCCTCTGCATAGCAATTACATCCAAGTACTTCATGGAGTTTTCATATTGCTTCATATTATGCCTCTCTGCGTATTCATCAAAAGCAGGATGACCTCGTCGGCGTGTTTCTTCCATGACCTCGACCAGTAGTCCAGGGACAACCTTAGGCAGAATGAGAACCGGAGATGAATCAACCAGAACAAGTGCTTTCGGACACCTGAACTCAGAATTTAGCACATAAGACATGACCACCCCACCACCCATTGAATGACCAATAAGAATGAAATCCTGCAAGTCAAGATGGTCAATCAGAGCTGCAACTTCTTTGGCGTACCCCTGATTGATTGATGCTTCACCATTAATCACATCCGACTTTCCATGACCAGATAGATCGATTGCAATGCAACGATTGGTCGTAGAGAATTCCGCTAATTGCAGTGCCCATGTAAAATGGTAGGAGCCAGCCCCATGAACAAAGAACAAGGGTAGGCCTCTCGATTTACCCATGCTCCTGTCAGTATCCACATAGTGAATCTTAGTTCCATTGTATTCAAAGAACGTCATGTCAAAGCATCACTAGAATTTTCGAAGATTATTGATATATTGGGTTATTTGTTGTGGATTAGTTAGATTTTTCTCTACTTTCTACAGCTAAAGAACTGTGAGTCCGATGGCACACAAACTCTTTGGAACAACTGGTGTACGAAAGATCTATGGAAAGGAATTCAATCTTGAGATGGCTCTCAATCTCGGAAAGGCTCTGGGCACATTAGTTGGAGAAGGTACCGTTCTCATTGCTAGAGATGCTAGAACAACTGGTCTGATGGTTGCAGATGCACTCTCAGCAGGGATTCTGTCGACTGGAGTCAGCGTTGTTCGTGCGGGAATCGTACCCACCCCCACCTTAGCCTATGTGACAATGAAGAAAGGATACAATGCGGGTTTGATGGTTACTGCATCTCACAATCCTCCAGAATATACAGGAATCAAATTCTGGTCGAAGAGTAGCATGGGCTTTACATCAGATGAGGAGAGAAAATTAGAGGAGATTTACGAATCAAAAAAATTCACTGCGGCGTCTTGGGATCATCTTGGAAAAGAGCTGACCATTGAAACTGCAGTTGATGAGCATATATCAGGCATCTTGGGAAAATGCGATGCGGACCTGATTCGTTCAAAGAATTTCACTGTCATTGTAGATCCAGGAAATGGAGCTGCGTGTGTACTGACGCCATATCTGATTCAGAAAATCACCAAGAAAGTGGTTACAATCAATGGACAACTAGACGGTCATTTTCCAGGGAGAAAATCCGAACCTGATGAAGAGAGTTTGGGAGACCTCATACAGATGGTCAAGGAAACAGGTGCGGACCTCGGAATTGCGCATGATGGAGATAGTGACCGTGTGGTCTTTGTCACTGAACGCGGCGATGTGATTCGAGGAGATAGAACTATTGCATTTCTAGCGCAGGATTATCTCATCACTACAAAGAAAGGCACCGTTGTGACCACTGTGGATAGTTCATTGGTGCTGGATGAGATTGTGAACAATGCTGGAGGGGAAACTATTCGCACTCCTGTTGGAGATATTCAAGTAGCAATTAAAATGAAAGAATTTGAGGCTGTGATGGGAGGAGAAGCATGTGGAGTGTTTATTCTACCTGAATTTCATTTGGCACCTGAACCATTTTTAGCAGCATGCAGAATTTTAGAGAAAATGGCTCAAACAGGTAAGAGCTTTGGAGAATTAATTGAGGACATTCCAAGCTATCCATTGATGAAAGCTAAATTGACATGTCCTAATGAGAAAAAATCCACTGTGATGCAAAATCTTACAGATTCTCTTCTAAAGGGACTAGAGAACGTGGTAGACATCATCACAGTAGATGGTATTGGTGTGACACTGAGAGAAGGATGGGTACTTGTGAGACCCTCAGGTACTGAACCTGTTATCAGAATTACCTGTGAAGGACCTACTGAAGAGATAGTTAATAGGACACTTGAAAAAGCAAAGACTATTGTTGAGAGAACTATCACCTCATCATAAGGTTTGGCTTAAGTTCAATGCAGACAATGTTTATAGCGGAAATTAAGAAAATTATCGCAAGCTAGAGGCTATACAAATGGGCGACGATAAAAAAGAACTTGAAGAAGCAATTGAATCAGAGTTTGAGTGGGCTCTTCAAGATCCAAATTCCGAAAAGATCCGTCAACTAGGAGAAGTCGTTAGCATCATCACAACCAAACTAATGGAGGCCATTGATACACTCCAAACAACAGTGAATGGACTCCAATCTGAAGTCAATGGATTGGATTCTAAGATCAACTCACTTTCAAGTCGTATAGCTAGTGGTGGAACAGTTACTCCAGGAGCAACCGCATCTCCTGCAGCCGGCGTAGCTGGAGGCGAACCTATGGCAGGATTTGAAAAGAAACCAGTAGCACCACCACCAGCAGCAGGCGGCGGCATGAGCATGATGGGCGAATTGAAGCAACTGCTTGCAGCAAGAAGACGAAAAGCAGATGGTGCTGAGTAGCCCTAAATCAGTCGTTCAACACTGTTTTCCCTGTAGAAAGGCCCTGCATGTTCAGGGTGTGTTATTGTAAATGCTTCTGCACGTTCACACTTGGCTTGAGCTCCTCGAAGACGTGTTCTTGTGTCGTATAGTTTCTCGTAGAAGAAATCAGCCTTCTCAATCTGGGATTTATGTTCCTTTAATGCACCGAGACCGTACTTGTACGTATCAGAAATGTCAACGTAAACATGGGGCCGGGAGATCATAGTGTTGATTTCCATATTATAGATTCGTTGTACTCTGTGAGCATTATCGAAGATTGTTGTATGTGACGCCCACTCGACTGCATCGAAAACAATCTTTGCACATTGTTGATG
>CAZMBV010000117.1:0-7833 GCA_964564335.1 uncultured archaeon | reverse complement strand
CGAAGTCAGGGATCTGAGCCCTGCGCCTTTAACCTGGCTGGGCAACCTCCGCTTAATATTATGCCTTTGCCTTGTAATCTCATTTAACCGTATCGCAGTTTTAAGCAATTCCGCGATAACGTTTCATTCGAAGACTTAATTCTTCCCAGTTGCCAGTTTGTTGATTAATGGAGGAATCTTCTAGAGCGTGTTCTGTAGGACCATCATATATCATCTTACCTTCATGTAAGACAGCAATAGAATCAGCCCAATTTTCAAGAAAGAATCGATTGTGAGTAGTATATAGAACACTAATACCCTCATTTCGTAAATTATGAATAATATCGACCATCGTAGAAACCATAGGAAAATCTAATCCAGCAAAAGGCTCATCCAAGAGCAGTATCTTTGGGCGCATTGCAATGATTCCAGCAAGTGCAACACGTTTTGCTTGTCCATGACTCATCTGATTTACAGAACGATTGAAGAAATCCGACATTCCAACAATGTCAAGTGACCAATTGACTTGCTGCTCGACTTCGTTAATAGTCATTCCAAGATTTCTAGGACCGAATGCAACATCTTCCCATACTGTTGGCGCAAAGAGCTGATCATCAGGGCTCTGAAAGAGAAATCCTACTTCTTTCCGAATCTCCCAAAGATTCTCAAGCTCGACCTTCCTCTCGAATATATGAATACTACCAGATTTTGGTTCTAATAGACCAAGAATCAATTTGAAGAGTGTTGTCTTCCCAGATCCATTCAATCCAACAAGCGCTTTTTGCTCTGCTAGATGAAGGTTCAAATTTACATTTTGTAATGAAAAATCGTTGTAACTGAAACACAGGTTATTAATTTCGATTGCACATGTCATCCAAGAAAAACCTCCAAAATCTGTTGTTGAAAGAGAGAAAATATCAGTATGACCAAGCCAAGAAAGAGTAAGAGATCACTGCGTCTTGGTCCAACTCCAACGATAAACATTCCATGACCAAATCCTCTTAGAGTCATGGCTTCATAGACTGCAACACTTCTATCCATAGCACGGTCAATAATCGAGCCAATAAGGTAACCCAGCGATTTGATCTGCTCCCATCGCTTACCTCTTTGAAAACCTCGTAGTTGCTGAGCTTCTTGCATTCGATTCCGTTCTTCTAGAAATAATGGAATATAGCGAAGCATAATTAGGAGAGACCCCAGAACAGATGTGGGAATTCTAAGAGTCTTAAGTGCTCCAATAAACTCAGAGAGAGACATATGAGAGAGAGCAGCAAGAAATAGTGTAACAATTCCGAAAATCCGCGTTCCGATGATAAGGCCAAGATCAAATCCTTCTTGGTATGCAACAAGCTGTCCCCAAGGGACAGGAATTGTAAGGAGTGTTATAGTTCCATAAAAGAAAGGGAGAAGAATGACCCAAAACAGAATTACAAATTCAAATCGTGCTGCAAGCGAGAGTACATCTCTCCATCTTGTTCGTGCAAGAGTTCCGACGAGCAAGATCATACCTATCAATCCAAACAGGTTAAGTAATGATGTTTGGATGGACAATATAATTGCAACGATAAAAGATGAAACAAAAATGGAAGTAGGTGAGAATCTTCCATGGGATGTTCTTCCTTCAATGAATGGTAGCAGAAACGTACCCAAATTATATACTCCATTTATTCTGTCTTTCTCGAGGTTAACCTGAAGAAGCCATATCCAATTATAAGAACTGCGATAATTCCGACAATTCCAACAAATGCATTAACGAAAACACCTTCACCCAAGAATGCCCAGATTCCTGCAAACCCACCTTCGGGCTCAGTTAATCCAGCAAAATCAAACAGAGCCCACTCAAATCCATCTGGGTTCTGTGATGCCATACCCAATAATATAAGCGAGGTGACAATGATAATTACTAGAACTAGTGGTATTGTATACTTGAGTGATTCTTTCCTATTCATTCAAATCACCTCTCAATCTCTTGGGTTGGAAAAGGTGCAATCGGCACTCTAGCCATCTCTGAAACCTCACTCTCTTTTAGGAAGGAAATCACTTGTGGTTTGGCTTTGACGAAATAGAGGAGTATAACAAATGTAAGTAAAGCTTCTCCAATACCTATGAAGACATGAACTAGTGTGATAGCATATAGTGCAGAAATACCAAATCCAGTTACTGTTAATAGTTCAAGGCCGAGTACAAAAGCAGCTGATACTGTAACGATGAAAGATGCAACTGATGTTGATATTAAGACAGATTTTTTCTCATCTGTAATTTTCTTCAATCCCTTGAATAGAATGAGTGCTAATGCCCATCCAACAAGACATGAGAAGATACCCATATTGAAGAAATTCACGCCATATGTTAGTAAACCACCATCACCAGAAAGAGCTTGAACAAACAGGACCATCCCAATGATTAGCATTCCACCCCAAGGACCAAGCATTACGGCAAGAAGAGTTGCTCCGACAAGATGACCGCTTGATGGTGGGACCGGAAAGTTCACAAGCTGAGCAGCAAATATAACAGCTGCAAGAACACCCATGTATGGCACAAGTTTGTCGTCAAATTTCCTATTGATCATCTTAACAGATACAAAGAGCATTAAGCCACTTATTATGTACATGATGATTTGCAGCCAAAGTGGAAAGACACCATCGGGAACGTGCATATTCTAGACTCCTATAGAGAACACATTTCCAAAGGTATAAATGTGTTACTTTACAAAAAATCGTGTTACTATCAGATGAGGTTCGTGTCATGACTTTGAAAAGATTTGGTGTTTCAATACCAGAGGATTTACTTGAACAATTCGACAAGCTTGTTGAGGAGAAGGGATACATAGGAAGATCCGAAGCAATCAGGGATGCTCTTCGACTGTATATCTCAGAATCCCGTTGGGAAGGTGGAAACAACTTGATTATGGCAAGTTTGAACATAGTCTACTGTCATAAACCAAAGATTATGGCGGATCTCATCAAGGCGCAACATACTTCTGAGGCACATGTGATATCTACTGTGCATGTTCATATGTCACAATCACATTGTCTGGAAGTCATCACACTCAAGGGGTCAAAAGAATCAGTCACAAAGCTGTCAAATAAAATTACAGGAATCTCGGGGATTGAGTATGCAAAATTATTCACATTTTCATTACCAGATGATGCAGATATGGACTATTCACATCATCATTAATGAAGGTAGAAGATACTTAACCTAGTTTGAACATGGATGCATTACTATGATTATTTCTGTGTCAGATTTGCATTTGGGAGACCCTGTATCGAATAGATCGGGATTCATATCATTCATTGAAGAATTCTTGAAACCAACATGTGATGAGATAACAGATCTTGTTTTACTCGGTGATATACTAGATTTATGGAGAAGAAACTCAACATCGGTCATTCTAGCAAATTTAGATATTCTAAATGATATTTGCAGTTTCGGTTTCACGGTTCATTATATCGTTGGTAATCATGATTTCATAATGAGAGAATTCAGTCAATTTAGTGATCACATTAATCTGCCTGAAGATTTCGCCGGGAATCCAAAGAATATGATTGTCAGCGATAATCTCCTACTAAGTGACGGAGGAGAAAGTTACCGTTTCATTCATGGACATCAAATCAATTATTGGTATGCGCTTCCTTTCTACGAGGCATTCTCAAGAGCAATGTGTGAAGTCAACGAAGATGTGGAAGAACTATCGAATGTTTGGGCAATTTTACAGAAATATCCAAGAGACCTCTCCCCCTTCATATCGGAAAAGATTCTGAAGTTGTCAGATGAGGGGAAAAACAAGATTGAGAGAAAATTAGCTGGACCGCTTATTGGGCATTCGACTACGATTGAGGAGTCAATGATTGAAGACTATCATTTGCTACAGGATTTTACAGGATTCAGAGGGACCAAATCCAATCTTAGAGAGTCTATTCATAAAGAGGTACTAGCACTTACATTGGAATCAGAGTACTTGCAGGATATTGAGAGTTTATGTGAGTTAGGAAAAATAAACTCTGAGAGTTCGGTGGAAGAATTTACAAGTACATTTCTCAATGCGTGGATTGACACTTTCCAGTGGTTGCACACGAACAGAGATGAACCAGAAAAAAAAGAACTACGTGCCCTAAGTAGGCAAATCCAAAGAATAGCAGTCATGTTTTCTACGGACTTACAACATAACGAATTTCTAATCCATGGCCATGGACATAACACGTATGTTGATCATACAAATAGAATGGCAGATACTGGTTGTTGGATTGATAATAAGGCTTCATTTATCTCAATTAATGACGGGAAAGTTGAAAGCGTTCGGTGGCCAAAAAGGTAGATTTGTTGCGTTGATGTCTTTACTTTATTACTATTTTTAGTAATTCGATGTGGGGTAAATCAATGGCTGACAATACAGACATCACACCAACCTATATGGATGGACCATTTTTCGAACTGAGAGATTATGCATGGATGCTGGCCACCTTTGTGCTTACACCAATCACTGCGGCAGCTCTTGCCAGAACAGGGTATATCCCAATGAATCCGTATATTGCGGCAGTCAATGGTCTGCTAGTTTCGTTTATGTATGTTGGATTTCGTGTCATTAATGCATGGAGACGTTATCAATTATTTAAGAACGCCCTTTCAAAGAAACCTGATGATACACTCATGTCAGAGTGAAACTAAGGGAAATTCAACAAAAACAATAAGGGAGATACGAAACCTTTAGGAATATGATTTCCATATCTAACGAGTACGCTCTCAAATGTCACATCAATCCCCAAAAAGGACAGATAAAGGTTAGTGGCACTATCATCATTCCAGCTACGGAAGAGAGTGCATACTTTATCTTTAATCGAGGTCTAAGATGGACTAAGACAATAAGGCGTACAGCTTCTGGATATCAGAATCTTACAACATCAAAAACAGATATCGTTGAAGTTCCAAAATTCTACAATGGTGATCTTTGGACGTTTGATGTTCAAAGTTCTCGACAAGATGAATTTGTTCTTGAGGTCGAATACAGTGGACAGATACATCCGCCCTCGAGGGATTCCGGTACTCCGACTATGGGCTATATTAAGCGTGATTTCGTTGAACTTGCTTGCTACAGTGCATGGTATCCAGTTCCGTTCAATATGGAAACGAATATGTCATTTGAACTTGAACTTGAAGGACCTGATGATTGGACCTGGAAATCTAATGGAAAGTTGGAGTATGTAGAGAATAACAACGGTTCTACAGTATGGAAATGGAAACAAACCAGACCCGTTAATGATATCGTGGTGGTGGGATTACCAAAGAGAGAAGCCCATCTTGATGAAGAGAGTTTATTTTGGGGACCTAGAAACTTAGTAGGATCACATAAAGTATTAGACAACAGTGCAAAAGAGATGACGAAGTCACTGGAGGACTGGCTCGGACCAAGAGATACCGAAGATTCTGTTCGTTTTGCAATAACACCCAGAAAAGACGGTGGAGCATACGCTCGATCGGGCCTCATTGTTGTCGGCGGAGGTTATTCAACTGATGCAAGCCTTCGTAAGCCAGTGTTACAAGCGATGTGCCATGAGATATGTCATGACTGGTTTTGTAAGGCGAGTGTCAGAACTTATGATAATTGGCTCGATGAAGCATTAGCGGAATATTGCTCCATTATGATTACTGATGATTATCTCGATGAAGGATTCTTGGAATCGCGTATTGAAAAAACGAAACAAATTCTTGAGAAACAGGGGAACATTCCTGCAATCAGAAATTTAACTCGAGAACAAAGAGAGGCATACGCAGCATACTATTACAGAGGATTCCTGCTTCTACATGAAATATCTGAAAAAACTGGAAGAAGTGAATTTCGTAAGATGGTTGGAGAATTTGCGCAAGTCTGTGCCAAACACAAAGCAATCACAACAGAAATGTTTCTTGAATTCTCAGAACAGGCTCTTGGAAAGAAATCACGAAAGATAGCTAATCAATGGTTGGATTACAGTGGAGCTGGTATACCATCCAACTAATCATCATATTTGAGTAAACTCATTCTGCAATTGGTAGAACTATGGTAAATGTTGCTCCCACTGGGGAATCTTCTAAATCGATTGTTCCCCTACACGCAGCGATGATTTGTCTTGTAAGATATAGACCAAGTCCATGTTCTGGGTTAGATCTACCACGCTGAAAGATAATCTTCTTGACTTCATCAGAAATACCCGGTCCACCATCACTTATCGTGACAACCAGATCATTTGATCTTCTGAATATCTTGATATCAGCAACTGGATGTTCGCCGGAATATTGTGCTGCATTTCTCATCAGATTTGCGAAGGCAAATTGAATCATAGATGCTCCTGTAACCTTCAAACTTTCAGTTCCGGGTTGAGCATAGAAAGAGGTCTTCAATCCAAAATCAGCTTTTTCAGCTTGCATTGCTGCACTTTGAACTAGAGGAACTAAGGATAGTTCGTTATCAAGTTCACTAGGCTTGAAAGCTTTTATCAGGCTGGTCATTCGTAGTGCAGCAGCTTGAGCAGATTCCATCAACTCAATAGATTTCGGACTACATCCATCTGGAACCATTAATGCGGTTTCAATGTACCCAAGTACTGCCTGCAAGTCATTGCCTGCATCGTGGCTCATCAGAGATGTATACAATTCAATTATTCGGTGTTGTTGCTCCTGAGTTCTTTGGGTATCCCACATTTGTCTTGTCCAAAAATACAAACCAAATGAAACAATAACAAGTCCAAAGAAAATCATAGCTGTAAAAATGTTCTCGTTCTCAATAGTGGTTGTGTCGAGAAACGCTGCATTTAGCTTTTCAACAGCAGCTATGAATACTAGTCCCCATCCAATACTCAAAGTAAGATGCAGTGTTCTAAAGTCAACAAATTTCTGAAATAAAATTAGAAGTGTGTAAGTCACAAGAGCCAGAGCAACGTAGAATGTAATCGTATCAAGTCCGCTCTCTCGAACATCAAAAAAGATATTGTAAACTATGGTGATGCTTAATGCTCCCAGCAAAAAGATAATCGGAAAAACTTCCTTTCTAATATCCACCATTATTTTCACACGCCATCTAGATTTTAGACGTTGCAAATTGAATATTCTGAAGTTCAACTTAGATTCAGGAGCTAAATAACAATGTAAATCCACCGATTATGAATGTATTAACATGCGGAGATTTCTTGCTATTACAGGAAGAAAGTATGATGCGTGTTCAGGTGGGAACATACGAGTCTTTTCAGATATGGAATTGGATAATGCATCATCAAAAGTCCCGCTTAGTATCTTCTCAGTTTCATCTTCTGACACAGAATCCAACTTCTGAGCCATTGTCAAAGCTTCACCATTTGCAGGACACGGCAATTGACATCTCAAGCAACCCATGAGGGCATTATGTGAGTCAGGGTTTATCCAGTCTGGAAATTCACCAGGTACTTCATTATACAATGGTATGCATCTTTCAATATCTAAGACGAAATTATCCTCTGATATGCTCCCAGTAGGACATTGCTTCAAACACACTTTGCAGTTCGAACACGAGTTCATCAACTCAACTTCTTGCCAGTTATCCTCATCAAATGAAAAATCAGTGAAGAAGGCAAATAGTGTCAAGAAACTACCCATCCCATCGACGTAGCATATATTGTTACGGCCGTATTTTCCCAGACCAGTTCTAACTGCAAGACGCTTGAGAAGAACGTGCATTTTAGCATTCTCAACACCATATTTATTGTCACCAACAATCCTGTTCAAAATTGTCGTTTTCAATTGATCTTCTGTAATGCCATCATTGTAATAGTGGGAAAGCAATATCTCGTGAGTCTTCCCTTGATAGTGAAAATCTATTGTCATTAATGGAGTGAAAACAGCCAT
>CAZMBV010000116.1:0-7864 GCA_964564335.1 uncultured archaeon | reverse complement strand
GTGTCAAGCTTTGCATAGACATACTTGCACATTTCGATGAAACGATCTGCTCGTTCGTCCGCAAATTCACCAATACCAATTATTGATTTGGTTCTCTTGGTAAGTTCTCTAGCGATACTTTTACCATCCTTATCTTCTCCGAAAATCTTCATAGTATCTTGTTCGATTCTCTGAAGTACACTCTTGACACGGATATCTGAGATGTCATCACTACCAAAGCTCTTCACAAGATCCATTAGAACATCCAGAATTCCATTATGCAGTCCAGCGACCAAAGCTTCAATCTCAAATGCTGTGAATTTCACAGTATTTTCTCCACTTCGTAGCTGCCATTTCAGGTCACTTGTTCGACTTGCTATGATTTTTCTCTGACCGATAGCAATTGTTTCATCATAGTATCTTGAATCTATGCTACTACGTATGGCAGTCTTTAGTAACGCGGCTTCTGGTAATCGAAGGTTGAATGATTGTCCCCCGTTAGTTACCATTAGACACATTCCATTATTTGGAGTGGTCTTCTTCACATAGTCAGAAGACGGAGCAACTTCAATCTGCGGCAAATGTCTAAGCTTAGTTGCTAGTTCCCGAACCTCGGGTTCTGTGCAGGTATACGTCTGCTTATCACCCGAGATTGTTATTGTTCCATCGTCAGCCCGAACGAAATCAATCTTATTACCTCCACCCACGTTAGTTGTCTTGAGGTAGGTCTGTTTATGATTTCTTGCTGTTTGGGCGAGTTTCTCAAGCGCGGCGGCAATCATATGGGCTTCACCAAATCCCATAGTGATTTCTGCATCCCCTTCGGTCCCCCGGCCTATTCCTAGAGAACCATCTTGGCGTATCTTTACATACATACTTTCCACCGATTTTTCTAAACATCAAACACACAAAACTATTGCCCTCCCTCGTTCCGCTGTCATAATTGTCTTAAAGAACTGCATCTACACCTGATTGGTCAAATATGACGGGAACCGATTATGAAAAAACGGTCATCTACTCCAATGATACAAGACGCGAGTCTGTTGTATGTCCCTTCACTCAATCCAAGGGAAAAAGAGCTGGAAACGTCCTGTTAGTAATAATGTTCATTCTCGTACCCATTATGCTTCTACTGTATCTAATACTTGCTAGCTAATAGTAAAGAAAGAAGTTTGTGCAGAAGGCATGAAGCCCTCTGCTTTGTATTAAATTAGATCGAGTCCGTAACGTCAAAAGCTAGCTTGCCAACTTCCTTTGTTGACAAAGATATGTCAATTGTGTGTTCACCTTCAGGAAGTTGCTCACCCTTAATATGGATTGTAAGGTCTAAACCAACCTTTATCGGGAAGGTATTTTCTTCGGAAATTTCGTTGCCGTTAATCGATCCATCATCTGAACTTATTGTTACAGAATCAAGAGGATATTCATTACCATTTACTTTGATTGGTTGAATATTGATAGCTGTACCGGATGATATTGAATTCTTCAACATGAATTTAAAGCCATCATCGACGTTTTCGAGACTGCCTTTAACGTAGAGTTTTCTCAGGAGAAATGTAGGTATCTGCAATTTATCATTAGCCTCCAACTTATTCTGACTATGTCGTCAAACTTGTGAATCTTTTATAAGTTCCGAAGCTGTTCTTTACCCTGTTTGTGAGTGTTGAGTAAGGATGAGATGCGTCTGTTTATATCTTACTCAGCACTAAATGTGCAAAACGGGCTGAATTCCTTAGAAGGAGTCGATTCAATGGCCGCAAAGACCACAGCAATCACACAATTTCGTTGTAAGAAGTGTAATGCCCCCTATCCGCTTGGAGCTGATGATGTTATTGCAACTTGTCCTTATTGTGGATACACCTTCGAAGTCGATGGCTCGGAGATCACGCATCTCATCATACCAAATAAACTGGATTCGAAATCCGTGAAGGCTGCTGTAACTGATTGGTTAAAATTCGCGGCTCTAAAAAGTGTGGGCGGCGGAGTCGTTAAGGACATCGAATTGGAAGAGCCGATACTCCAGTGGATCCCATTATTCCGAGTGACAGGGCAGTTTGAGTCGTACCACTTTGGAGTAAAGAAGGAAGGTAGTGGTGATAGCGCAAGACACATCAAGATTGAAGATCGTGACTCTGGAGAATTAACCGAGTGGGTTATTGCTAGGAGACATGCAGCTACTTTTGGAATTGAGGAATTCATTCGATCTTTGGAAGATAGCGGAACTAAGAAATTCGAGATTGATGCCACTGGTGGCGCACCAGTGCTTAATTCTGAAATCGACGACACAGATGCATCGAAAAGAGCTCACAAGTCTCGAATGGATAGAGACCGAGGCGAATTACTTGAAAAGATGGATAAACTACTTGACTATAGGCTAAATCTAACACCAGAAACAAGTACATACACTCATGCTCCTTATTGGCTTGTTCGATTTACCTATCAGAAGGGGACTTTCAGGATTGCAGTTTCTGGTGCAACGGGTGAGATTCTTCTGGGAGAACTCCCGGTAACAAAGAGATACAGAATCAAGAAATGGTTCACCAGTGTTTTTCTCTTGATTGGGTCTGGGCTCTTATTCCAGGTACTTCCTTACATCCTTTTGGTTCTCTTCCAAGGCAGTTCGGATAGTGGTGATGCCTGGACAATCCCTGTGATTATTTTAGCTGTAGCGGGTTTGCTATGGGTCGCTTCAATCATTGTCATAGGTGGAGCTCTACGGTATGAGGTTGAAGTAGACAAAGAAGGCAAAGAGCGTGGTGATAGATTCAGTGTGACTGAGGCAATAAAAGAACTTGGAGGTAAGTAAATTGGCTCAGATTAAATGCCCAAATTGTGACGGACAACTGATAATTCCAAAACAGAGTAGTACAGTTGTATGTGAGTACTGCAACACTACTGTCAATGTCAAAACTGGAAAGATCCTCAAAGAGAACTACTTCATGAAACTTCAATATGATTTAGAGATGGCTACTGAAAAGATGTACAGCTGGGGGACGAAACAGCTCGGGGCGCCGAAAGGACTCAATAAATCAAAGGTCATTGAGAGCAAGCTTGTATTCTGGCCTTTCTGGGTTGTTGAAGTCGAAGCAGAAGCTAACTATACTGGTGTTCAAAAGAAACCTGACTTCAGGGGCAGTAGTAGTCAAAGGACATTGAAATGGAATAACATTACTGAAACCGGTGAGCTGGATATGGAGCAGGACATTTTCATTCCTGCAAATCCTGACACGCCAGAACCCTTGAAGGAATATATTATTCCTACAAAACGAAAGGAATACTTCAACAAAGACCAGATTCTTGAGGTGCGTGGGACTACTGAACCTGTTCAGATGGAACAAACCGTGGCAATTCAAAAAGCAAAGAAAGTGATGTCCGACATCTTACGTCAGGAAGCCTTGAAAGAAGTTGATTCGATTACTCGAATCGATGAAAAACTAGAGACTCCTGCTGTGTTCTTAGTGAGTATTCCCATCTGGCATATCAAATATTGTTACAAGATCCGAAACTACGACGCTCTGGTCGATGGAGCCTCTGGAAGAATTATCCATATGAAGTTTCCACGGAAGATGGCATTCAGAGCTATGACACTCTTGAGTGGGTTACTTCATCTAGCTGTCGGAGGTGGTATTGGACTCCTCTTGGTCTACTTGGGACTTACTGCATCTGACGGCATCTTTCCAACAGCATTCGGAATTGCTTTTGGATTAGGAATGCTAGGAATCAGTCTTCGATTCTTTAGAACTGCATTTTCGTTACGTGCTGGAATGGAAGAAGCACGATAGTCAATAGGTTCCGTATTTGTGAAAAGGATAATAAGGTGTCAATGAACAACCGAGATTGAAACATACAATTTTAGACAATAATAGGTTGATGTTCGCTATGTGGGATCCGTTTACTATGGTTGATAGCTTCTTTGGTAATTTCATGACAATGTTCATTATCATTAGCATCGTGTTTGTCTTTGCGTTTGTAATCATTGTATTTGCAGTATGCCGAGGGGGAGCTGGTGTTGCGAGGGGTGTCGCCAGAGGTTTCACCATGGAAGCTCCATCTTTTGTAATCCCTAAACAAGAGCGTGGAAGAACTCGGTCAGATGGTTCTGAAATGACTACGGTTCGTCTTCCGGAGAAATGCCCCTCTTGTGGCGCAGCCATTAGCCAAGAAGGTATAGACTGGATTGGGCCTCTTGAGGCTAAATGCTCCTATTGCGGTGGAACTTTGCGAGCTACATTCGAACGTGTCTGAATTCTATCCACAAAACGCATTATCCCCGTAATACCCACAATCTTAGACAATTTCACGTCGGAAACCATCCTAGGATAGTATATACACATTCATGAGTAAAGTATTTCACTATCTTAAGTCTGGAGGAGTCAACTGACTATAGTCTGTTGAGGTGCCACTTACACGACTCGAGGAAATGTAAATGACAAACGCCCTAGAAATGCAAGATGATGGAACGTCGATCGAAGTATGTATTAATCGGAACAACTTAGCCTCAGACCAAGTGCTCTGTGTCATTGATGATGAGGGCAAGAATGTCTTTCTATGGTTGGGAAAAGATGCTCATGTTAGAAAACGCTTCGTTGGGGCGACAACTGCAAGCAAGCTTCGTGATGAGCAAGGTACTGGTTTTCGAGTACGGTCTCTTGACGAAGGCTATGAACCTGACCAATTCTTTAATTCCCTTGAACGTGATTGTTAATTTTCGAACCTATCCATAAGATTCTATAGGACACTTTCTACAGATGATTTGAGGTCACAATCTTTGAGAGGACTAATGAAGACTGCACGAGGTCCTGGCAATCTCGAATTGAAAGAAATTGACGAACCTCGTCCTAAGAAGGATGAAGTTCTGATTGAGGTTGCTGCAGCAGGAATTTGCGGTACTGATATCCACATCAAACACGACCAAGCTTTCTACACTCCTCCAGTCATCCTCGGCCATGAATATTCCGGAAAAGTTGTAGAAATCGGGCCGGATGTGACACAGGTTGCTGTTGCTGATCTTGTTGTATCTCCTGCTACCCAATATTGTGGCAAATGTTACCAATGTAAGACTGGTCACATGAATCGTTGTACTGCTGAAGGAAAGAAGATTCTAGGCACCTCCCTTGCTAATGGTGCTTTTACGAAACTTCTCACTGTGCCCGAATATATCATACACACAATTCCAAAAGGTGTGACCATGGAGGAGGCTGCACTTGCTGAGCCTACAGCATGCGTTGTTCACTCAATTATTGACAAATCCCCCATCATCCCCGGGGATATAGTTGTCGTTCAAGGTCCGGGTACAATGGGTTTACTTGCAGCTCAAGTAGCCAAGTCCATGGGTGCTGGGAAGGTAATCGTTACTGGTGTAACAGCAGACCAGTGGCGTTTTGACATTGCTAAGAAGATTGGCGTTGACATGACACTAGATGTGCAAGCAGATCCAGATCCTGTTAAGACCATAATGAATGAAAGTGACGGAAGAGGTGCTGACGTTGTTATCGAAGCTTCAGGAGCCTGCATTGCATGTAGTCAGGCATTGGAACTAGTAAAAATTGCAGGGCATGTGACTCTCCTAGGTATACGCGGAAGACCCCTCGATATCGATCTTGACACAATGGCAGTGAAAGAGCTAACAATGTCGGGTACGTGGGGAACACTACCATCTTCTTGGGTGACAACCCTTCGTCTAATGGGTTCAAAGAAGATTGATGTTGCTCCTCTTATCACGAACAGAATCTCACTTACTGATTGGGAAAAAGGTTTCGAATTGATGGAGAGTCAGAAAGCAATCAAAGTCTTATTCACTGAATTTGATTGAGATTACTTCCTTGGAGCCCACAATTCAAGGCAGTCCTGTATAATTGCAATGTTGGATACAGCTGGTCCGCCACCCATCACAATAGCTACCGAACAAGCTTCCATGATCTCTTCGCGAGTAGCACCTAGTGAAATTGCCTGTTTGGTATGATAGACCATACACTCTTCACATGGTTTTAGAATACTAGCCACAATGCAAATTAGCTCTTTGAATTTGGCTGGTAGAGCTCCATCTTTATGAACAGTTTTCTGTAAATCCGTATACGCATTTCTTGCATCAGGAATATCTCTATTCAGTGCACCAAAATGTTTCATGAAACTCTTCAGGATTTGTTCTACATCGTGAGTCATTATCGTCTACCTCTACTAGTCATTCATGGGCTGGAGTTCCCATGTTCCATGGCGTCTGCTTATAGCGTGTTTGATATAAAGTCTGTGAAGTGTCATCCTCTGCTTTAGTGAGGCTCCCCTCATCAATTTGAGTTCCTGTAAGTTTGGTAAGCGATTCGATTATAGCGCTCTTGATTTCATCACGTGAAGGGCAATCTTCCACTTCTTGCATGATGTTTGTAACGATGTCTCTCTTACTCCTCATACATCTAATCCTGGTCTTATCTCTAAGATAGGTTGGCTGATCCTCTGGTGGGTTCAGACTTTTTTGAAGATCCTTAAGGTTGGCGTCGATAAGAAGCGTCCCATGAATGAAAGAAATTCCTTGTTTGATCCATCCTGCTGTCCCAGAGATCTTCTTCTTTCCAATTCTGATATTCGAGCCCACAGGGTCGAAACGTGCAGGAATATTGAGAGAGTTGAGACCTTCTGTTATGGCTCCAATGAAAGTTTCATAGAGTTCTTTCAACCCTCGAGGTACATAATCGTAGGATTGGCGTAAACAAAGTGCATAATTCAGATTTCCTGGGTCGTGGAAAACTGCTCCTCCTCCTGTGAATCTTCGAGCAATCGATATGTTATTCCTCTTGCAAAATTCGAGATTGACTTCTTTGTGTACACACTGGAATCTACCAATTACAACTGCTCTATCTGATTCCCAAAACCGAATAGTATTGAGCGAATTATCAGATTGTAGGTACGTCTTCGCTATTGCTTCATCGATGGCTAGGTTATGATACACATCAGAACCCCGACTATTCAACAAGCGCCAAGACATACACTGGAGGTATTTCTAATATCTGATTAATCTGTTGTACTCATTCAAACTCAAAACGAAACTCTGTAGAGCCGATGGCTAAAGATAGTTGCTCTCCATCGGCAGGAAGGCCTCAGAGCAACATTGAGGCGGAGCAGATGTCGTATTTCGAGGCTTGACACGTCTAATACGTGCAAGTAATGGTCTGGTCATCCGAATTTAAGGTCCACTTGATTTGGAGTGCCAAATTTCACATCTTCATCATGAACGGATTCTCAAGAGTTTCCTTCAATGTAGATAGAAATTGACCTGCTGGGGCGCCATCTAGAATCCTATGGTCTACTGCACATGATGCCATCATCATTGACCTAATTGCAATTGCATCATCGACAACTACTGGTTTCTTCTTGATCTGCCCCAATGCTAAGATTGCAGTTTCGGGAGGGTTGATCACCGGAATGAATAGGTCTACCTTGAAGGGGCCAAGATTTGAAACTGTGAAAGTACTTCCAGTTAGTTCCTCAGGAGCAAGTTTGTTGACCTTTGCTCTATTACCTTTCTCCTTCGTTTCAACAGCAATGTCTGTGATTGACTTCTTGTTTGCATCTCTGATTGTGACGACTATGAGACCATCATCTGTAGCCATTGCCACTCCAATGTTAACCTCATCAAAGATGTGGAGGTCATTCCCAACAAGGGTAGCATTGAACTTTGGAAAGCGTTCAAGTGTATCTGCCACTGCTTTAACTATGATATCATTGAATGAGACTCGAATTCCATGAACCTTCTCGACTTTGAGGTTGATTTCCTTCCTTAGAGCAACCGCCTCTGTCATATCAATCTCTGTAATCATGGTGATATGCGGATTCTGGGCACTCTGAGTCATTCTTCGAGCAATGGTTCTTCGCAAGGGAGTCATTGTTTCAA
>CAZMBV010000115.1:0-7965 GCA_964564335.1 uncultured archaeon | reverse complement strand
AAAAATCCACAAGGTCCTTCCCAGTTTGACCCCTTCCGACTTATCCAAGGGTCTCAAGGAACAATAGGTATAGTCACCTGGATTTCCATGAAATGTGAAATGCTACCTGATGCTCAAAAATTCCTTCTTGCTCAAGCTCATGATTTGACAACACTTCAGGATTTCAATTACACATTATTTAGACGACGTCTAGCTGACGAACACTTTATGCTGAACTCCACCGCTCTATCTGCAGCTCTTGATTCAAAGAGGGACTTGCCACCGTGGACACTTATCTTAGGGGTTTCAGGTCATGGTGTGATTGCTGATGAAGAGTTACAATATAGACTAGGAGATATCAAGGATCTCGCTCGCGAAACAAATGTCAAACTCGAAGAGAATTTGAAAGATGTGAAATCTTCAGAGATAGAATCACTACTAAACAGAGCAAGTGATGTTCCCTATTGGAAACTTCGAGTCAAGGGTGAATGTCAAGAAGTGATGTTCACAACAACCCTTGATAGAGTGCAAGAATTCTATGATATCTTTCAAAATGTTGCCAAGGAAATAGGATTCCCCTTAGACCAGATTGGAGCCTATGTACAACCTATGAACCAGGGAACAAACACCCACGTAGGTTTTGACCTATACTACTCTCTAGGTGAGGATGATTCTACTAAGATGGTGATAACATTACTTAGTAAGGGGCAGAAGAAGCTACTCGATGAGGGTGCTTACTTCAGTAGACCATATGGGATCATAACTGACACCATCTACGAAAAAACTGCTCCAGTAACAGTTGACGCGATGAAACGGGTGAAAGCAATTTTTGATCCCAACAATGTTCTGAATCCAAGAACCCTGTGTTTCAAGGAGGTGCCATAATGACACTCGGTGAATTCGAAGACATGATGGACAGTTGTGTCCGATGTTCAAAGTGTAAGTTCATACCTCAATTAGTTATTCAGAGCAAGCGATTCTCAAGTATTTGCCCTTCAATTGATTATTTCAATTTTCATGCATACTCTGGTGGCGGTCGTATGATTGCTGCTAGTGCCTATCACAAGGGAAGAGTCGACCTCACACCAGAAATGCTAGATGTCATTTATAGCTGTACGAACTGTGGTGGATGTGAGATCTCCTGCAAATGGGTTTACGAATTGGAACCAAATGAAGCAATCCACGAACTACGTGTTGCAGCTGTTGAATCTGGTGCTGGACCTATGCCTAAGCACAAGAAGTACATAGAACTAGTTGAACGTAATAAGAATCCCTATGGTGAGGAACCTGAAAAGAGACCTCAATGGCTGACTGATGATATTGCAACAAATGAATCATCATCAACATTATACTTCGTAGGTTGTACAGCCTCTTACCGACGCGAGGAGATTGCAGTTGCTACAGCAAAGATACTCAATGCTGCTGGTGAAGACTTTCGACTGATGGGTTCGGATGAGATGTGTTGTGGAAGTCCGGTGTACCGTGTTGGTGACCAGAAAACTGCAATCAAAATTATGAAGGAGAATATTGAGCAATTCAAAGAGGCTGGGATTAAGAAGATAATCACAAGCTGTTCAGGCTGCTACAATATGCTCAAAGTGGAGTATCCTCGATTCGTTGAGCATGATATTGAGGTACTTCATACATCTCAGATAATCGAAGGATTCCTAGAGGATGGGAAAATCAAACTTACCGAAGAAGTCTCGTTGAAGTTAACTTACCATGATCCCTGCCATCTTGGAAGAATGGCTGAACCCTATGAGCCGTGGGAAGGCGAGAAAATCGAGGTTCTCTCACAGGTGTACATTTACGACCCTCCCAAACCTGAGCGTCGCGGATCTAATGGCGTATATGATGCACCTCGTAATGTCTTGAAGCAAATTCCTGGTGTGGAATTGGTCGAGATGGAACGAATCCGTGAATATTCATATTGTTGCGGTGCTGGAGGTGGGTGCAAATCCGCTTTTCCCGCTTTTGCGCTCTGGGCATCAAATGAACGTTTAGAGGAAGCTGAGTCAACTGGAGCTTCAACACTTGTTTCTGCTTGCCCATTCTGTGGGACAAATTTCAGAGATGGAATAAAGTCGAGAGGTTCACCCATGGAGTATTTTGATCTTACGGAACTTGTGCTTAGAAGTATGGGGGGTGGCAAATAATGCTGGAAAAGAATGTCTATGATGCCTTTACCGATGTGGTGGGTAAGAGATACATCTCACAGGACCCAGCTGTTATGGATACTTATGCCTTCCAATGGTGCAATGAGATTGAAAGTGCGCAGCGCGGTGAAGAACCACAGCGTTTCGGAACTCGTCCGCTTGCAGTTCTTCTTCCTGAATCAACAGAGCAAGTGCAAGCTATTGTTAGGCTCTGTAACGAACATGATGTTGGTTTCAAGGCTTTAACAACAGGAATGGGTCCCTGGGCTGGTGTGAGTAATCCTCGTGCGATTCAGATTGATCTCCGAAGAATGAATCGAATCATTGAGATTGACAGTAAGAACATGTATGTAGTCATCGAACCCTATGTGACAAATGCACAATTACAGTGCGAACTTTTCGAGTATGGGCTCATGCATCATGCACAAGGTGCTGGTCCGCAGACTTCACCACTTGCAAGTCACACATCTTTCGTTGGCCCTGGCTTTACATCGCCGTATACAGGTTTCAGTGGCCGAAATGTGCTTGGCGTTGAATGGGTACTCCCTGATGGTGATATCCTTAGACTAGGTTCCTTTGACCATAACGGAAAGTGGTTTACTGGTGACGGTCCTGGATTAAGCTTACGAGGAATTATGAGAGGTTGGCTTGGGGCTTATGGTGGACTTGGCGTTTTCACAAAGGCTGCTATTCGACTTTTCTCGTGGCCTGCTCCAAAGGATTGGAAATGGAAGACCAGCGGAACGATTCCTGAATATGATTGGGATGTTCCACCGTATTGGCAAATGTACGTTCTCAATTTCGAGGAATGGGAAGAATACCAGAAAGCCATGTACGAGTTGAGTGATCGAGAAGTAACGATGGTAGCTACTACATCAGCACCCGAGGGTCTTGCAGCACTCTTCACTAATACAAAGACTGAGGCAATTGAAAGTATCTTTGCAGGTCTTCTAGCAAAAACCCGAAATTACATTGTAATGTTAGTTGCAGCTCACACACAACGAGAATTTGACTTTCGAACAAAACTTGTCCGTTTGATTATGGAGAAATACGGTGGAAATGATCTCATAGCAGATGGTGTGACTTCACCCAAACCAATGCATTATGGGGAAACCGTTCGTAACATGCTGGGTGCTCATGCATTCCGTTTCTCCAATTGTTTCCAGAGTACTCATGGAGGAATGGATACGATTTCCATGGCAGTCCGACTTGCCCAGTTGAACCAACCTGTGAAACAGAAGTATATCGATAAGGGTGTTATTGGAGATGACCGAGGTCTCGGTGTCTGGATTACCAGTTATGAATCCGGTCATATGGCACACATGGAAACACCCACGGTCTATGATCCAACGGATGTAGAATCATGTCTTGGATATGCTGCTTACCAAGATGAGTGTAATCAGATGGATCTTGATGAAGCTCTTGGGATGCCGTTCTTCATCGTTGGAGATGAAGTTCACAATTTCTATGCTGATCGGACTATGAACTACCCTGACTGGCTTAGAAAAATCAAGGCATCTTTTGATCCAAATGGTGTATCCGACCCAAGTCACTACGTGAAAGGAGATAAGAAGAAAAAATGACAGACAACATTAATCCAAACGTGAAGGAAGGATGGACCGGACCTGGAAGACGCGATGGAACAATCCTCCCGATGAAACCAGAAGATGACGCACTTCACATAGATGTGGGTGCGAAAAACCAATTTGAGTGGTGGTATTTTGATGCTCATTTGGAAGGAGGATATACTCTAGTAGCTTTCTTCTATGCTGCATATCCAAATCCTGGTCTTGATCAAGGGAAGATTGCAGTTGAATTAACGCTTCTGCGACCCGATGGACGCAAAACCCAGAAAGTCATCAAGTACAAGAAATCTCAGTTTTATGCTTCTCGCGAAACACCTCATGTAACGATTGGTAATAATACTCTGACCTCGACATTCTCAAATGATGGTCTTCCGGAATATGAGATATATCTGGAGGATGAAGAACTGACTTTTCAACTGACCTACAAAGCACAGGTGAAAGGTTGGAAACCTGGAACTGGATACTCTCACTTTGCAAACTTGGGCCACTTCGCTTGGGTCGTTCCATTTCCAAGAGCTTCTGTAAAAGGAACAGTCAGAGATGGTGATAAAACAATGTCAGTAAGTGGTGTTGGTTACCACGATCATAACTGGTTGAACTTCTCGTTCCAGAGTATTATTGAATATTGGATGTGGGGTCGAATCTACTCTGAGAATTTCACTGTTTCTTACGCTTTCATTCAGTGTAATGATAAGGTCGACCGCCATGCTGTGAAAGTTTTGATGGCTGCGCAAGGTAGCGAAGTCTTTCTTAGTTCTGGTGAATATGAATTTACTCAGGATGATTTTGAATACAGTGAAAAAGCAGGACACAGCTTTCCAAGAACAATCTCAATTAAGGTTCCAGGTGAACTTGATGTAAAACTTGATGTGGTGAAGGTGTTTGAAGCGGAGAATATGCTTGACAACTTCCCTAGGCTCTTGGCTTTCATTGCAAAGAATTTCATGGGATTGAAACCTGGTTACTTCAGACTGAGCTCTAACTTCACTCTAAAAGTCACTCGTGATGGTGTTACATCTGAAGAGAAAGGAACGACTCTACACGAAATTGTCACATTCAAACAATTGGGACCAAAGGAGTAGCAAGTCATTCACTTCTAATCGAGGTCAGAGAATCAATCCCACTCTCGACTTCATCAGCTGACATAATCTCACCAGTAAGTAGTTCACGTAAGATACCAAGATGGTAATCATCAAGTGTGTAATCTTCTGTTTCCAAGACACTGATAGTTGCTCTATGATTCCACTCAGCATCTTCATCTTCTAATGCATGGAGAGTAACAACATGATATGGCCCAGCTCGATCTATCATTAATTTGACACTGCTATAGGTTACCTCTTTCATTTCACTTCCGACTGATCTCTTAGCGTATGCTTGTATTGCAGATATGAAGGAACTAAACAAGTCTGGATTGACTCTGATATTCTCTAGACCGATTGATGCTCGTGTCAATCCTCCCTCATCGAGAACGATTATTCCCTTCATTTTCGGTTAATCCATACTTCTTTGATTCTATTTACTACATTTCTCACTTATTCTATTAATTCGTGTATTAGGCGCATCTTCATAATGAAGTAGAACTGATGTGATTCACGATTTATTCTCGGAGTAATTCTCCGACTTCTCGTGCGTATTTTCTCATCTGAGTGACCGCAAGACCCATAGAAGTCAAGTCTCTTGCAGAACCCATAAGCAAGAACTCACCTGCCTGGGAAAGAACAACGAATCCTTCTTTACCTCTAACAACAACTTCGTAGAGTTCATCTAATCCAAGTTTTACAGCAGCCATATCTCCTGTCATAAGAAGTGCTGCACTAACCGCGGCCATGAGGTCTGGATCTGTGTCTGATTCTTCAGTCGCAAAGTATGCAAGCTTAACTCCTTGTTTACTAACGACTGCAATAGCATCCAGATCTGCATAATTCGTTAATCCCATTAGAAGCTCGACAAGCTCCTTCTCCTTTGCTGGGTCTAGGTGTTGTGACATTATCTTTCTCTCTTAAATTCTATTTTATAATCTTGAACTATTTGGCTACGAGCTTCTTTCCTTTCTTGTCTTTCGCTTTAGTTCTGTCACCATCAGCATCTTCAGTTTCAGATTTGAAGAAGGTAATCAAATCACTCAATCGTTCCTTCATTTCTGCTTTGATTGGACTGAGAATAGCATCTGGTGTGCCTTTCAGCAATTCAATTCCGAGAACTCGACCATCTTTAACTATGACTCTGGGTATGAATCCTTCTGCCATAAAGGTACCCTCTGGAGGGTCTTTGACTTTCTCAATTCTTCGCTCAATTTTCTCTTGACCAAAAATTGCAGTTTTGTGTTCTGCGACGGTGTACAGATCATTATAGACAATAACTAATTCTCTCTGATAACCCTCTGGTGGATCAATCGTTTCCATCTCTTTGATCATATCTGCTATTTCTCCGATTGGTGCAGCAGCAAAATGAGTTGCTGGTCGAGCTGTTGGTGCTGGACTTGGCTTAGGTGTTGGGGGTCTTGGTGAAGGTGCTATCGTGGGTTCATCTCTAGGTTTTGTAACAGGTTCTGTCGTTGGTTTTGGAGTCGGTGGGGGAGCTGATGTTGTTTCAGCTACAGGTTCCTTCTTTGGTTTTGGTGGTGCGGGTGGGGGTGATGTATCACCCGGTTTCAGCACTCGTGTAGCAACTGTTGTACCATCTAATGCTGTGAAAAAGGTAGGAGGCTCTTCACCCTCATCGACAGGCCTTACTTTGAAGTTAAATCCATACTCTGTTCTCAGATTAGTCGCAACTCGTGCACCAATGAATTTCCTTCTGACTCCAGCTTGGCTTCCTTTCCAGAGGTAGATGCTTTTTGTTTCATCATCCACAACACAGACAACAATAGTGGATGCTAGATAATCTTTGGAAATTTCTACCTCGGTGAGGGTTCCATCTTCCATTACTTCGTAGCCTACAACCATAATCTATCACTACGTTATAATTGACTCGTAGGGTTTGCAGTCAGCTAATCAAGACATAAGCCTTGAGTGTATAGCTTGCGCATTGCATAATCTCTGTTTGTGCTATATGATTGTTATTGTGTTAGATATGATTGAGATATGAGGAAATTTTCTTAGAAAGCGGCCAAATATGACAACAATTAGTGTGAAATATCCTTATGTAGAATCATGCTCTACGAAATTAGGTTGATTGCAGTGGAAGATAAACCAGAAGCGATGAAAGTATTTTCGCGTCAACTCGAAGAAGTTAAAACATTGAGCAATCAACAGGTAATTTTGGGTTTGATAGGTTCGTCTTTTGTACTGGTTTTATCAACTTGGGGTGTTCTATCTCTTCTTAATTTTGCTCAAATATTCATTATTGATATTAACAACCTTGCTCGATATACTATGTACATGATACTTGGGTCTGCCCTATCGATTGCTATCGCTCTCATTATTGTTCTCGCGATGATTCGGTGGCCTCGAATTGTTAACCTTCCACTACGAATCCATCGCTTTGCAAAAAGAGGAACTGGAGAATACTTCCTCAGTCCAGACCCTCCTGATCAATCTTTGAGAACCGTTGTACGCAGGTCACTCTATGGTTCTATTCTTGTCGTGGGTATCTCTCTAACCATATTCAGTTACGATCTTATGGTTACCCCTCCAACTCAGATCATACCTAGTGGAACCTTCTTAATGCTAGCAAGTATCATTGTTCTCCCAATTACGGTCCTTGAGTTCTACTTTGGTCCTTGGCTCATTAAAGATTCTGGACTATTTCATCTCGATGAACGAGATAGGTCTCTTAGTAATGTAGGAGATGACCTAGAAGACATTTTAGAATTCTTTGCAGGCGTGGATATACTGTTTCTGTTTTTAGAACTAGCAATAAGCCTCGGGTCAACATATCCTTGGCTTCCAATATTCATCATTATTATTCCATTGGGTCCTCTATTCTCTATTGTATTAAATTTCACATTTATTTTCATGATATTCAAGAAAAATGGAACAGCCGCAATGATGGAGTTTCTAGGTACACGATATGAAGTACCAGATATTGTATCATCACCCGATTACATTCGTAGTAGAGTTATTGCCCTTGTAGAACGTGATTTAATGATGAATGTAGATATTCCTGAAACGCTTTCATCTGAAGCAATAATTGATGTAATTTTAGAAGAACCTCCAAAAGCGGAATCAGTTGACACAGAAACTGAATCAATCAATGAGGTTGACAGCTAAATTAGGTCTGAAGGAAAAGGATACACGTTTGTT
>CAZMBV010000114.1:6143-7992 GCA_964564335.1 uncultured archaeon | reverse complement strand
GAAGACTTGGTAGCACCAATTCCTGGATTTCCGTGCTTCACTTTTCCCATTGGGCTAGAAAATTCTCCCGTCACATGTCCGATCATCTGAGGGATAATTTTGACGCGATTGAACTTGTTACCGTTGTGGATGGCGATGGTGAGGTCAACCATTTCGGGGAGGATGACCATGTCACGGCAGTGGGTTCTCACAATGACCTCTTTCCCCTTCTTTGCCTGCTTCCTGGCAGCTCTGAGTTTCATCAGGAGCTTCTTCTGACGTGGAGGAAGGCCTCGTTTGAGAGTTCTTCGTCTGCGTGAAGGGAGCAGTTCGATGAGCGCGTCCATGTTCAATTTGACTAGCTCTGAGAGGGGATATCCGCGGTACATTGGTTCTGCTTTTTGTGACATGTAATCACCTGAATTGATAAACGGGGATAGCCGTGACCATCCCAAACATCGCTGAAGCGAGAGAGTCCGAATTTAAGGATTGCGTACTGGCCATCTTTTATCGTCTTCAGGTTAGTCGATACCACTCCCCTCGTCATCAAGCGATCCTGCTTTTCTCATTGGCCATCTTTTATCGTCGGAGTGCTTGTCAATGACGTTTCCGTCGTCGTCAAGCAGACCTGCTTTTCTCATCGCGACTCGCACCCACCCCATGGATCCTTCCATACCAGGGTCTCGTATCAAGGCTAATCGGGCTAATTCGATTGCTTTTTCCCAGTTTCCTAGTTCGAAATTCATTTCAGCCATGTGGAGAATTGCAGGGGCTAATCGTTCCTCGATATCCAGAGCTAGTTCGAAATTTCGTATAGCTCTATCAAACTGTTTCAAATCTCTGAGAAGTACTCCCTTGTTGAAATAAGGTACTGGATCATCTGGAGCTAATGAAGCCGCTGTATCAAGTTGCTCTAGAGCTTCGATAGTAAGAGGACTATCGATATTGGGCTCATCCTGTGCCTGCATTAGCGCTACAGCGAGAGAAACTCTTGCGTTCATGTGGTTTGGTTCCTTCGAAATGATCTCACGAAATCGGTCAATAGCTGCAAGTGTATCATTATTTGCAAGTAATCTTGCAGCCTGTTCATACTCGGTATCTTTTGAGCGTCCAAAGATTGGCACCTGCACCACCAAGTTTTCAACTAGTTGACTACTCTTAAGTTATGGCCTACGAGCACAGAATACGGGGTGCGATGACGTGGCAAGGAAGAAATTGTTTGGGACAAGTGATGTTCGTTGAGTCATTCGTGGCATAAAGACAGTAGACCTTGTAGAAAAATAAAATATTAACTAGTTTCAAAATGAGATGATAGGGCCTTACGGCCCTATTGTCATATTCCAAGAAGCGTGGAATTACTCTTCTTTCTTCTCTGTAACTTCTTCTTCGTCGAAGTCAAAGTCTTCGAGTGGTTCCGGCGCAGGAGTAGTAAGCATTGTATAACCAATCCACATAGCAATGACCATGATTAGTACAACTCCCAGCAAGATTGGTAGAGTTATTAGGACCATTGGGTCGGGATTGAATAGAAACGCTAAGGCCCCGAACGTATCGATGACCCACTGTTGTAGGGCAAATACTGGTACGATGACTAGCCCCCAGACGTAGTACACGAGTACTAGTAGAGCGAAGATGAAGATTAGAGCTCCAATTACTTTTTCTTTACCTATTGTAATTACTCTCCTCTATGATTAAAGGAACTAAGTCGTTTAGCGGGTGTGCACTAATAAAAGCATTATGTAGAGTGACTTGATGCACCATATCGTGTCAGAATTTATATCTCTTCACTGAGATAGATGTTTGGGATTTCGAGGTTGTTTCGAACAGACAAAAATTGCGAAACAAACACCTGAGTTTGTTATTCAGTAGA
>CAZMBV010000114.1:0-6043 GCA_964564335.1 uncultured archaeon | reverse complement strand
TCATAATTGCTGTCTTGATGATAATGGTTGCAATTGTATGGACTGTGATAATGATTGCATTCTCTATTCTTACTGTTGGTGGATTTCTGAAGAGGAGATACAGAACCGTTGTAGTTATTGAGCGACAGAATAGGGAGTTTTTAGGAAAGCTTGCGATATCGATATTCAGAAGCAATGGTGTCTTGGAGTATCCTTTCGGTCATGAGGGTTATGATGAATGGAATAAATGGTCTTTCAACCTTCATCTTAGACTGAAACATCTCAGACAGGTCAGCATATTCTTTGGTATTGGATGGGGTTGGATTGAAGTGCTCTTCAAATTGAATGAGATTTTCTTTGGTGCTGGTGGTTACAACCTATGGCCTCTTAGGTATGTTATGATTGCTATCTTTGTTCCACTGCTGCTCTATAGCCCCATACTTGAGGTCCAATTTGAAAACGCGTACAGGGATGGTGAAGAGATGGTGATGAGATTGCTTAGCGAAGAACCTTCTTTCTCTCCAGACCATCCTATGCAGTTCAAAGATAGTGTAAGAATTGTAACTGGATTATCATCAGATGCCATTCGAAAAATCGACTACTGACAATTTTCACCATACGAATGCGTATCTGGTAGTATTCTCCCGTTCCGCATCGCTTATATTTAGTCCACTTGCCGATAAGCAAGCATAACACGGGAGTTGACATGCGTTGAAGATTGTTGTACCTATAAAGCAGGTCCCCGAAGTATCTGAAGTTCGGATGAACGAAGAAACTGGCACACTCATCCGAGATGGGGTTCCAAGTATAATGAATCCCTTTGATGAGTTTGCTGTCGAAGCCGCAATTCAACTAAAAGAGGCACACGGTGGAGAGGTCACCATTATCACTATGGGTCCTCCACAGGCAAAGGATGTCCTTCTCAAGGCATTAGCAATGGGCGGGGACAAAGCAGTTCATCTAACTGATCCTGCATTTGCTGGTGCTGATACATGGGCTACGGCCTTTACATTATCCGAATATATCAAAACAATGGATTTTGATTTGGTCATCTGCGGAAAACAGGCAATTGATGGGGACACTGCACAGGTAGGTCCCGAGCTTGCTGAACTTCTTGGTGTGCCACAGATCTGTTATGTTCGTAAGATTGAGATAAGCGAGGATGAGAAACATATCACCGTTCATCGTGAAACAGATGAGGGATATGAAGTCGTTAAGGCAAAGTTGCCAGCACTTCTTACTGCTATAAAGGGGCTCAATGAACCCCGGCTTCCCAATATCATGGGAATCATGAAAGCCAAACAAAAACCGTACGAAGAAGTCAATGCAGAGACTCTCGGAACAGAACTTCAACTCCTAGGCTTGGATGGTTCTCCTACAATGGTCAGAAGGGTGTACCCTCCAGAGAAGAAGAAGGGTGGTATCATTGTAGATGGTGAAGATGCTGCGGCTGCTGTGAAGCAGCTTGTTGAGTTTCTTACAAAGAAGGGGGCAATCTAAGATGAAATTGTTGTATGATAGAGATACTTGCACAGGATGCATGTTATGCCCCAATGTATGTAACTTCGGTGCGATTGAGAAAGATGGCGACAAGGTCAAGTTCGACATGGACAAGTGTGTCTACTGTGGCTCTTGTGAAGAGATATGTCCAGTTGATGCTATTCACATTGAACGTCGTGCATTTGACAAGAGTAAGGTACTGGAATATCATGATGTCTGGGTATTCTGTGAAACAAATGAAGGTCGCCTCCGTAGTGTGGCATTAGAACTCATCACTGAGGGAAGAGTACTTGCAGATGCATTGGGTGAGAAGCTTATCGCAGTCATAATAGGTAATGAAATTGAGCATCATACTGACACATTGATTCATCAAGGTGCAGACAAGGTCATTGTTGTTGATGATAAGATGTTTGCGGACTATACAACTGATGCTTACACTATTGCTATGACCTCATTGATAGCACCACGGAAACCTGCCGTTGTTCTATTCGGCGCAACAGGAAACGGAAGAGACCTTGCTCCTAGAGTTGCAGCTAGAATGGGAGTCGGTTGTACAGCTGATTGTACTGGACTTGAGATAGATGATGAGCGTCAACTTGTTCAGACTCGCCCTGCCTTTGGTGGTAACGTCATTGCCGAAATCATCACTCCTGCAAGGAGACCGCAAATCTCTACAGTGCGACCTAATGTTTTCAAACCATCAGAACCCGACACCTCTCGCACTGGTGAGGTTGAGAAGGCCGACATTAAGATAAGTCCCGTTCAAGTTAGGACTCGAGTTCTTGAGAAGGTACGAGAAGCAGTTGAGGGAATGAAATCGGTCGAAGAAGCTGATATCATTGTCTGCAGTGGTCGTGGTATCAAAGATCCTGCAAACCTCGAACTACCAAAGCAACTTGCAGATTTACTTGATGCTGCTATAGGTGGTTCACGCCCCATTGTTGACTTGGGTTGGTTACCTCCAACTCAGCAAGTCGGTCAGTCCGGTAGAACCGTATGTCCAAAGCTGTACTTTGCACTGGGAATCTCAGGTCAGATACAGCATATCGTGGGAATGCGAACAGCGGATACGATAATTGCCATCAATAAGGATCCAGAAGCACCTATCTTTAGTGTGGCTGACTTTGGAATTGTGGGTGATATTTTCACTATAGTTCCTGAGTTAATCTCTGAGATAAAACGAGTTCTTGATGCAAGATAGACGTTGAACCCGCCTTATCAACTGGATTGAGTAGGTTATGTATTTATTTCATAAATCATCGGTCAGATATCTTTTGTAATCGCTTGCTGAGAACATCATTCTATTATAACACATTACAGCTAATGAATTCTGGAAAATTCATAGCATTTTTTCAGGGGATTGCACACGCAACTGATTTGACAGAGGTAATGGATATGACAATAGGAGTTTCAAAGAAACAAGGAACTGCGGCATTAATTGTGGTCCTCTTTGTTATTGGATCCCTGGCTCTAGCTTTTAGATTTCCTACGGGAATGGAAGGAGTTCGCGTAGCTGTCTATAATGATAGAGGTGCTATGCCGTCTAGTTCCACAGCATTACTAAACATGTTTCGCTGGATGAATGCAGAAGCCAACTACGTGAATTCAACTGAGATTCAACAGGGTGTCCTTGATGAGTATGATATTGTCGTTTTTCCTGGAGGTGGTTCAAACTATTACTCCCAATCTCTTGGAATTACTGGCATGAGTGCAATCTGCGAGTTTGTAGCAAGTGGTGGATCGTACTTCGGTATTTGTGGAGGATCAGTATTTGGGACAAACACCTACCTCAGACTATTCAAAGGTTTAGCAAGTGGTGCCGTGAATGGTTCTGGAATTAAGCTTCTTCAAATGGTTGTGAATAGTAATTCGACAGGTCCCGACCTATCTGGTGAGCCCTCAACCTATGATGTTCTATACTGGCAATCTGGTGCCTTCTTTTCTACTAATACCACCTATATGTCAACAGTGATTCCCATCCTCCTCTATCCTCAGAACAATGAGCCAGGTATGATAGTTTGCAAGTATGGAAATGGTACTGTTTTTCTCTCATTTCCACATCCAGAATATGAGGAGGGAAATGCACGTGATGGAACCGATGCGTTTGACTACTATAACGACCCCGATTCTGAGTGGAATCTTCTCCTGAAAGTATCACTATGGTTAGTAGAAGCCTCAAGATAGATGATCTTCTAGTATAATGGGAATAGGAAGTCATGTTGGAAGCTGAGTATTTAGTACTCACTCTTCTTCTTGCCCATACACCATATACGCAAATGTAAGCAGAATTGCTAAAATTCCCAATATTATAAGCAGAATGAATAGGATTGTTTCTTCAGGAGTATGAGTCTGTTACATTATTACGACCCCCTCAAGTGCAGGCTCATCATCAGTTAGTAAGACCATTTATCTTTGGAAAGTACAAGACTCGCACTAACTGCTTAAGCAGCCACGATATTGTGCAAGCACTCTTCATTTTCTGCTAACTATAATTGAAGACAAATTACTCCAAAGACTGAGAATGATTATCCCTGGTCATTCAGTTTCTTTTTCAGAACATAGATAGTCCAAGGTGCAATCTTGGTTTCATTGACCCAATTAAATGCTTCACTTTCCTTTGCAAGAGGTCTGTATGTATTGATGATTTCCAGCCCTGCTCTCTGATATGTTTCCAGATATGATTCATGAGTCCAAAAGATATCTTCCACAGGTCTCTTATCATCTATGTCCATCTGAATTATTCGAACAATATCTCCAGTTTTTGCAATCCTATTTTCCGTGAAGTCTTTTGTCGAAAATGAGGTCCATTCATAGCAGTATATCTCGGGTGAGGATACAAGGTTGATCAGTATACCATCATCTCTCAGTAATTCTCTCAAACCACTTAGATTCATGACTTTTTTTTCCATTGATGGTATATTGTCAAATGGGAAAGCAGCTAATATCAATTTGAAACTACATCTTTCTAGTTCGCTGAATTTGCCTTCTGTAATAACTCGATAGTCTCCTTCTGGATCAAATGCTCTAGCTCTCTGTACCATCTCTGCTGATATATCGATACCAACTGTGGAAAATCCAAGTTGTTGTAAGAATCTAGCAGAACGCCCAGAACCGCATCCAAAGTCTAGGGCTTTTCCTCTGGAAGTGTATTCGGCTATGATCTTTGGTAAATCTCTGAATGCTAGGTAGTATGTTCCCGGAAACTCAAGTCTTGAATAAGCATCTGCTCGTGTTGCATCCTCATAGACATTGGAGAATTTCATACAAGTACCTCAAGGTGTTCTAGTTAAAATCACACCATTTATTGATTATCATTGATTTAGCATTCTCTGTGACTACTTACTCGCTGCTATCAAATCTTTTCTAAGTCAATAATCAGGATACTTTCTTGAAAAATACCGGATTCGGAGAATACTTGGCCATTATCACTAATATACCAAGCGCCACCTATTGATTTGAATTGAGGATATTCACAGAGTAAATTAGAAGCTAAGACATTGACACCAGATGATAGCCAACGTTCTTTGTACGCTGATAATTCTAATTTCCATGTTGATTCTTTTTGTTCATTTGACATAATATTGCGTGCAAATAGATACAGAAGGTAGTCTGGATTCTTGTTTTTTAGTCTTGTTAGAACTTCATCGTTCCAAAGATCTCCACATATGAGAAACGCAATTTTCCCTATTATTGAATCTGCCAAATGAATTTCTAATCCTTCGCAATACACTGACGAATCATCATTTTGGAAGTGCCATCCAGAATCGTTACGTCGATAATGGAGGATGAGTTCTCCTTCTGGATTGAATAGAACAGCTGAATCGAAGATCCTCTTATCCTCTCTTTCCAGAAGTCCTGCTGCAAAGTAGGTTCCATGATCCGATGCAAAATCTCTCCATTCTTCATTTCTTGGTCCCGGTATTGTTTCTGCAACCATGTAGTCTTCATCTGGATTACCTGAATTAATCAGTCCTGTCGCAGCGGCTTCGGGGAATACAATGAATTTAGCCCCCATCTCAACGGCATCTGATGCAAGTTGGAGAATCCTAGTTTGATTCATCGAAATATCCATTGTCACGAGATTGGAAATAATTGCTGCTTTCATCAGAATACCACGTACTGCAAGAGATGAATCGTATGAAAAAGATGCCTAGTGAATTGCCTATCTATACCACTTGTTCATCTTCTTGAATGTTCATTACTTCATCAACGAAAGGCGTACCATGATATGAGAATTGGAATAAGGGTCTCCCCCTGAAGTCAAATCCACAACCCAGGATTGGAATGACAACAAATGCAATCATCAGTAAAGCATAGGGCAATTGAGAAAGTCCTGAAGAGAGGAGTGGGAGCAATAGAATTCCAACAATGGGTAGAAGCATAATAACTAGGCATGCATAATATCCTGAAGGTCTCTCTCTGTCCTGCCTCATTTCAAATCAAGTAGTAATGTCAACTTATTCTAATAAGCCTCAGTTTCGAAGCATCGGTGTATCATCAAAAGGAGTAATTGAAATGAAAGTGGGCAATACTAGATTGCCCAACTCTTTCTTTCTTTATACTA
>CAZMBV010000113.1:0-8109 GCA_964564335.1 uncultured archaeon | reverse complement strand
CAATACACTATTCAAAAAGATATGAAGATGAGTACCTGCTGCAAAATCCAAAGTATCTTCATGTTCCACGTACTCAAATAATGACCATCAATCGGTTGACAAGTCAATTAGAATATGTACCACCTCGACCCCAAGATATTCTTCCACTAGTGGGCAAGATACCAAAACCAACTCTCAAAACAGATGATGAGATTCGCAGAATTGATAAACAGAATCTGATGAACTATCAGGAATATATCGAAGCGCTTCCGCGTCGGCTCTTTGATAGAACAGGTCTTGATTATTGGTTCATCATACGAGAAATATGTTGGAGAGTATCTCCTGCTCCAGTTCGATTACTTACTCAGATTACAGAAGATCCACTCGATGTGTGGTCTTGGAACAGGACTACTATTGTGAAGAAACTACAATCTACTGAGTATGCTAAGATTGCCACACATTATCAGAACTTCTATCTTCATGGATGGAATCTCTTCCTCTCTGCATTTACAAATTCAGAGGAGTATCGGAATTGTATCTCTGCCGGATATTATACTCTAGTCAATTGTCGTAACCAAGTACAGAAATTACCAAGTGTTTGATGCAACTCAACATTAGACTAACTTTGGAATTGCTCCAATGCTCCTTTAGATCTGACGTAGCGCTCGAATGAACCAAAGATCGCTACCCACTGCTATTTGTAATTGGAGTTGGAACATTGGCAGCACTCATAATCATAATACTCGTGTGGAAGAAGAAATAACGGGTTTCGCATTATATCTATTATATATGATGTAGAAGCTGCTTAGATGATACTTTGTCACTTTTGATTACCAAACTCAGTGGCGGGCTCTGCCTTAGTAGGGCCAACCTCAATGCGTGTCCAGAGTGACTTACCAAGTAAACCTCCAATGCACGCCATACCTAGTCCAAAACTGAAGTACATAGGCAGGAATATAATAATCAATGGGAACAAAATGATGGCCACACATCCTAAGCCAGCATTCTCCTCACTGTTCACATCACCTAGTGGTCTGCACATCAACATCAGCGCTACAGTTAAGACCCACGACATGATATCATTATTTGGTAGAGTAAACCCTGTAAGAGGAAACAGTGCGATACCGATTGGTATCATCAATAGTAAAGTAAGAGTTGCACTTATGAGAGCATTCTTGAAACTGCCAGCAGGTATCCCTGTCAAGAAGAGAATGAGCACGAATCCAGCCAAGTTAAAGGTGATGACACTGAAGACAGCAAAGAACATCTCCAAGGAAAACAGTATAATGCCAAATATTACAGCAATGAGTATCTTGAATTTTTCTTCTATCCTCACCATAGCTAACCACGCATTTCAATGTATCTGTTCTTTTTATAAATCCTTATGAAAAAGAGAGGATGTGGTGCATGAAAGCACCACTTCTATTTCTTTTTGATGTATATTATAACAATTATTAAGACAATGCCAATTGCACCTAACACGGCAACCATTCCTACACACTTCATCTGTTGTTTTACTTCATTTTGGCAAAATTCGTCTTATTATTAAAAACGTATAAATAACATAGACCGTGTAGGATTCACATGGCTTTGGATAGGAGTGGAGAGAGTCTTTCTGGAATGTCTCTTGCAAAGGGCTGTATTCATTTTATCATAATCTTTACAGTCTACATGGTATTGGCCTATATGAACACGAATGTGTTCCACTCATTCCTTTTCTTTTCGGCCATAAATGTTGGGTTCCTAGTGGCCATCTTGGTATTAGCAGCACGTGCAATACGTTCCTCGACATACTACAGAATAGACCGTTCTAACGTTAGATCTGGAAAGTCGCTACGGTTTTCATTCACATGGATATTTGGTCTGTTCAATTGCTTTTTGGCTATCTCACCGTTCCTCTATTTCATCACTTCATATGATACAGGACTTCATTTGTACGATTACAGTAGAGGCGACGTCCTTTTGGGAATATCTATATTATTCCTCTCTCTTTTTGGGTTTCTCCTAGGTATGAATGCATTTAACCTGCGAATAAATGCAGAAATTGTCGAATATGGATTAAAGAATGATCTGAAACTAAATCGCTCATCGTTCCTCATTGCAGGGGTCGTTCTGATGACGAATTTAATTGTTGTACTCCACTATGTTCTGAATGGACTTCACGAGCTATTCTATCTGTTCAGCTCAATTGGTCTTATCATGAGTAGTATCTATATGATAGGACTCATTATCATAACAAAACCTGGTTCAGTGAAACAGGTCTATGATATTCCTTGGTGGAGAGAGTTCTATGATGTAGTAGAAGAGTTCAACCGGAAGTATGGAATGAATCTAGGATGTGGATTTGCACACCGAATAACTGTTGATAAACCTCCTCAGGACATCTTCGACGAAGTCTCGATAGGATATATCAAGAAGAGTCATCTCATAATCGATATATTGTCTATCGGCTCGCCTGGTGGCACTTTAATAGCAGCAAAGGAAGTATGCACACTGTGGAAGGTGGATGAACATTCATGGCACATGCTCATCTTCAGAAACGATGAGATTGCTACCAATCTCTCACGTTTCATTGAGCAAAAGTTCAATGTTACAATAGAACAGGTACAACAGACATCCGAATTCATAAAGAATAGAGCACGAACGTCAGGACTTTGTAGGGTAATTACGACTCGTTGATAATATCATAACCATCTTACCCGTTTGTGTAAAATTCATGGGGACTAAGACTCCTGTTTGCCCTTTTTTCACATGAAACCAACAGATTGAAGAAATTGAAATCAAATGATTACCTAGAGATAGCAGAACATTATCGTGACTTCTATCTTCATGGATGGAATCTCTTCCTATCCAACTTTACCAGTTCGCAAACGTATCGAAATTGTATTTCTGCTGGCTACTATACTCTTGTCAAATGTAGCAAAGAAGTACAGAAGATCGAACATGATAAATGAGTTACATAGATCATGCTCGACCTTTGCTGCTTCAATACAGAATATTAGAATTGCGAGAGTGCTCCTTTCTTGCGGACATAACTTTCAGTATATTTGAACAATAGTCCTCCAACAATCACAAAGACTATGTCCAAGATTATCAGAGCCATGACTGCATTGAAGGCTCCGGAGTAAGCTATTCCATTCATGAGAAATCCTCTGAATCCCTCAACGCTCCATGTCAATGGGGAAACTATTGAGAGGTATTGAAGTACCGATGGTAGAACTGCAATCGGATAAGAGATTGGTGCAACAAGTAGAAGTGTTGAGGATAGAAATTCAACTATCATCCACCCCTGCTTTGCCGTCAGTACAATACATACAATTGTGAAGATGAGACCCTGCATACCTATCACTGAGAGTCCAACTATCATCAGTGCTGGAATTATTCCCCACCAATCTAGAGTGACTCCAAAGAGAAGTATTGAGGCTGCCAATTGCAGGATGACTCCGAGACCTCCATGTTGAAGATTATGAAGCATAGATCCCCAGACTAGAGTGTCTCGGCGCATCGGAGTGGTCATGAGGGTCTCCAAAGTTCCTGCATTTTGTTCTCGACGCATGGCAAATCCTGTTCCCCACATAAGGCTGATTGCCAATCCCGTATAGGAACTCCCTAGTGCTATGTATGTTATCCAATCCGAAGTTCCAACAAGTCCGTCAAGAGTTGCGGATGATGGACCTCCAGCAACTGCTGTACCAACCAATATCAGTGGGATAAACCATAGAAAGGGCATGACAATGAACCATAGAACGCTGAGCGGATAGCTAAACTCTACTTGCCACTGCTTGATAGCCAGAGCACTAGCAGCTCGTAATTCAGCTCGATATCCTTTTCGTTTCCACATCTTCTGGAATACCGTATTTTGTTCTTGTTCCATCTAGAATCCCCCCATATGACCTCGTTGCTTTGTCCAATTCTCTGCGAACTGGAAGCAGGCTAATCCTATTATCCAGAACAGAACTGCGAGTGCACCCAACGCAATCAGCGCTTGAGAAAAGCTGAGTAAATTCCAAGCTCCGGTAATTGCAATCTCTCGAATGGTAATGATTCCGATTGTGGTTGGAATCATATATGCCGCAAATTGAACTGGTCTTGGGAGTGCATTGATAGGATAGTTTACTGGAGATATCATGTATGAGGTCTCTGAAACCAACTCAGATAGAACACTGGGGTCTTTGAATACAAGTATCAATGCAGCTAGCATGAATCCAAATCCGTAAAGACCTATGACCATCACTAGTAGAATGATGATAGTTGGCAAGATTGCAGTAATCGCGTATGACGCACCAAACATGGTCGTTGATATTCCAAAGAGTATCAGAGCTTGAACTGTTCCCTGTACGGTATCCGAAAATGCTGCACCCAAAAGGATGCTGATCCTTGGCACTGGAGTAGTGAACAATGGTTCAAGAGTTCCGCTAAACTGCTCCCACCGGAAATTATTACCTATGCCCCAAATTGAGTTATCCAAGTACATATAGACAAACCAACCGATAACAACAAACTGAATGAAGTCACCATAACCTGATATCTCTGTGAAGTGTGCAGTTGTTTCCAAACCACCAACTGCTGTAGCCATTAGGATGTATGGCGCAAACCATAGAATTGGCAGAAAGCCCCAAACGAGTATATTGGCTGGGTATCGTAATGCAATCCTCAGGTTTTTGATTGCGAATGTCTTTGCAGCGGTCCAATCCATTGCACGTGGTTTGAAAGTTTCCAGATAGTCACTACTCTGGTGGAGACTCGCTTCATGGTCATTCTGAATTAGCTCGGTCAATCGTCAATCCTCCTTCCAGTCAGTTGCAAGAAGACATCATCAAGTGATGGCTCTTTCACTTCAAAGTGCTCCACTTTGCCTGAACGAGTATCTCGCATGTAATCGAGAAGTGAGTGTGCCATATCATATCCATTCTGTGCGGTGACAACAAGTTCAGAGTGACCGTTCTTTGTGTTTATTGTTGCAGACATGACATTCTCCATTTTCTTGATGACCTCGATATCTGGAGCGCCAACTACTTTCATGTGAAGACTATCATAGTCTCTGACTCCTTCCTTCAAGTCGTGAGGTGAACCAAAGCTCTTGATCTCTCCCTCATTGATGAGTGCAAGCTTGTCACAGAGCAAATCTGCTTCGTGCATGTAATGCGTGGTCAGCAGGATGGTCTTGTCCTTCAACTTCTCTTGCACATATTTACGGAGGTCTGATGCGAAAGTCGGATCAAGTCCTTGTGTCGGTTCATCTAATAGTAGAACTGGTGGATCATGAATCAGAGACCGTGCGAATACGATTTTCATTCGCATTCCATGTGAAAGGTTCTCTGTCTTCTCATCTGCCTTTTCTAAGAGACCCATTCTTCCTAGCAGCTCGTCAGCTCGTTCCTTAGCTTCGCTAGTTGGCATCCTGTATAACTTGGCAAAGAAGATGATATTCTCCCTTGCGCTAAGTTTCCAGTAGATGGACCGCTCATTTCCCTGGCACACACCCATTGATGCTCGAGCGTATGTGGATTCCTTTAGAACATCATATCCGTTCACTCTAGCTGAGCCAGAGGTGGGGAGAACAAGGGTAGCAAGGCATTTGATGAGAGTCGTTTTCCCGGCACCGTTGGGTCCAAGCAATCCGTAGATCTGACCTTTCGGGATGTCCAGTGAAACCGACTTGAGCGCCTCTACCTTCTTCCTCTCGGTAGGGATGACGATAGCCTTCCTCTTTACACTGATGAAGGTCTTTGATAGGTTCTCTATTTCTACAGCGTTACTTGTCAACGTTTAGTACCTCCCCAAACAGGGATTGTATTGTCGGTGTTCGAATTTCCTATTATTTAAACTCAGGTCTTGCTAAGCCCGAGTGAGAAGTAGTCCCTCGGGTATTATTCCCGATTTGATAGTTTATCCATGCGAAACACCTATCGTCGATGGGAACGCTCTTTCTATATGAATTTTGCCACCAGCGTGAGAATGGTAGGAAGTACATCCGCATTTTTTGAAATCCTGCTGTGTTCATAGGGTTTTTCTTTAAACTCACGAGTTGTTACGTATGTCGGGAAAAGGGGAAATTTTGCTAAAGATCGAAAATCTTTGTGCATTTCATAGTTCAAAAGACGGACTAGTTCGAGCAATTAATGATGTGTCCTTTTCAATCAAAAGAGGAGAAACTGTTGGACTTCTTGGTGAGTCTGGAGCTGGAAAGAGCTCTGTGGCATTAGCAATTCTAGGACTCTTCGATCGCCAGTCAAGATACTATGCATCTTCTGCAAAGAACAAAGAGAACAGGCATCTCTGGGATCTACGAGATAAAGCCCGGCGTGAAGGGAAGAACTCTGCAGAGATGGGTGTTGAACTCCCTGGTGTGGAAGGTCATATTTGGTTTGATGGTTTGGACCTAGTCAATTTGGATGAGAAAGAACATCGGAGCCTTTTGGGAGATCGGATAACTTACATTCCTCAAGGCACGTCAAAAGCTCTCAATCCATTACTTACCATAGAACACCAAGTCTTGGAACTCTTCTGGACAAAATTCAGAGACGAAATGACTAGTAATAGGGAACTTACAATGCGGGTCCTTGAAGCATTAGATCTAGTTGAGCTAGGGGACATGGCTGTTAGGAGAGAGATGCTTCCAGTTGATTTCAGTACTGGCGAAGACCAGCGAGTTCTACTAGCGATGGCACTCATTATGAAACCAGACTTGATTATTGCTGATGAACCAACTACGGCTCTTGATACAGCGGTTCGTAACAAAATCTTGACTGCAATTAGCCATGCAAGTAAAGAAAATAATCAATCCATTCTTATGATATCCAATGATCCGGGAATCATTACTGCTACCTGTAATAATGTGGGTGTAATGTCTTCGGGAATGATGATGGAGTTTGGTGAAACTGAACGAGTAATGAATGAACCAGTGCATCCATTTACTCAAGCATTCTTACGGAGTAATCCTACATTCGAAATGATGCGACAGATGCCTCAGAGAGGCGAACGATTACAAACCATTCCTGGAAGACCTCCCAGTTTAATTGACCTTCCCACAGGTTGTCCTTTCAATACGAGATGCCAAAAAGTACAGGAAATTTGCAAGGCACAAAGGCCTGAGTATAAGGAAGTTGATCCAGATCATTGGGTCTTCTGTCATATGGTATAATGGATGCACCTTCAGACAATCGATGAACTTTATCCATAGGATACTAGGTATATGTCTATTTGATATACTCTTAACAGGCCCCTTCTCTCTACCTTTATTTTTCATATCTGACTAAACCAAAGAATGACAAGACTTATTTCAAAGCTCAACATTTGATAATATCACAAATTGAAAGTTTAATTCGTAATTAAGCTCATTTTGTAGGAGATGAATATTTGGAATGACGGAAATTAAAAAACTTACAAAAATCGCACTTATAGTGGATGCTGTTATTTTTCTCATATTTGGGACCATGCAGGTCTTTCTATATGATATGACATTGAATACTGAGGGTTGGACAAATCCATTTCATGTAAGAGCTTTTGGGGGTATTTTGTATGTCGCTGCCCTTTTCGCAATTATAATGCTTCGCAAAACGGAATGGGAAGAGATCAAGTTGGCGTATATATTTTTGTTTAGCTTGTGTTTTCCCGTAATAATTATTGAAGCTGCACTATTAGTATGGCTTGGGTCAACATTTTTGGCTGCCACGGTATCTCAGATGATCTTTGATTTGATTATAATTAGTGGAAAGGTATCTCTTGGTATTGTCGCTTATATGAAGCAGAAAGAATGACCCAATGTTTCAAACGACCACATTTATGGATGGAGAGGTAATTATCCACCTCTTCATCTCTTTTTATTAGAATTAACTTCAAATTACTGAAATATATTCGATGTTCAAAGGTCGAAGCTATCTGTAAGACACAACGCCCTGCATACAAAGAAGTTGCCCCTGGTCACTGGGTTTTCTGTCATATAGTATAATGGGTAATAGATTTCTCGACGATGACAACCCTTTTTTGAAAGTATATCATTTGATAATATTACAAATTGAAAGTTACATTCATAGTTAAGTTCAATTTGTAGGAGATGAATTGATGGAATGACAGAAATTAAAATGCTCACAAAAATATCGCTTCTGATTTACGGTCTTGTTTGCACAC
>CAZMBV010000112.1:0-8280 GCA_964564335.1 uncultured archaeon | reverse complement strand
CCGAAAAATAGTGACGTTTGTAATTTTTGTTTTAACTTCCGTCAACAAAATTCTCTCATCGAGAGCCTATACTTGAGCCCATTTATTCTTTGAGTAGCTATGTCTTGATATAAAATTGGTATATCTAATGCAATGGTAGCTTTATCTGGAAGCAACTTCCTGGCTTATCTTTGTCAATCAGTTTAATACTCCCACCTTCAGATTCAATGATTGTCTTTGTAAGATAGAGACCTAGTCCTCTCCCCTTTCTTTCTGTTGTAACACCTCTACCAAATAGATTGTTTCGGATTTCCTCTGCAATTCCCGGTCCATCATCCTCGAAGACAATGATTAATTGATTATTGAATATTGAAATTTTGATTTCGACATTTGGTGAATCGCCTGCATGTTGAGCTGTGTTTCTGAGTAGGTTTTCAAAAGCTAACGCTGTGAGTTTGCTGTAGAATAATTGTTGATTTCGGGCCTCTTCTTCCACCTGAAGAGTGATTTGCATTCCTTTGAATGCCATCTGTGCTCGTTTACAAATTAATTCAAGGACTGTTACAATGTCATTTTCAAGATTCTCTTCCGATAAAGAAAAAATATGGATTAGACTCCGCATTCGTTCTGCTGCTGCTAGAGTTGACTCGATAAAAGCCGCATGCTTCTTTGGTTCATTTGATGTAATTTGCGCTAATTCTAATCCACCTAGCACTATCTGTATATCGTTGGATAGGTCATGACGAAGCAGATTTGTATAGATCTCTAATTCCCGTCGTCGAGTTTCTATTGTTTTGTTATTCTGTTCGATTCTTAGGGAGTAGTACTCATTTGTCCAGTTAGTGATTCCGAGTAGAGTTTGAATTGCAAATGAAACTCCAATGAATTCTATTGCATCTGAAAAAATTATTCCGGGATGAAATAGGCAGACAACGAGAAGGCTAACAGTGATTACAATGATTAGTAGAGCTTCTTTCTGCTTTGAAAGGAGCTGGCTTCCTATCAGGACAGCTAAGACTGGCCAGGAAAGTATCTGGAATGCTAGATTGTGAGCATTCCATACTGGATTAAGAATCAGAATAAGAAATGGAAATGATGCAGCGAAAATTATGGTCAGTGTTGAAGTAAGTCTAATATGTTCAGTTCTGCTTAGTAAATACAATGAGGCCAGGAGAAATGCAGAACCAGAATAATAAGGTATACCCATTGTCATCTCACTTGTAATCTGAAGTATTGGGTAAACTGCTGTCGCTGCAAGAAGTGCTACAGAAAGAAATCTTGCTTTTCGTCGGTCTATCTCTTCTATTATCGTCGTTGATGGATTAGTTATTCTTCTGGGTAAATTTAGTACAGCCTTACCTGCACGCCTCCATCTAGATTCTCCCGCATTATTTTCTTTTGATGACATTTACCCCTGATCCTACCGATGCTCCCCATAGCATTTGACGAATGCTATCTTGTACTTAACCTCCATTAGAAGATTTTGATGACTATCGGTATATATATTTCGCAGCATCTTCATAAAAACTATCACCAGATATAATCGTAGAATAGTTTATAATATATAATAATCACTATCTCTAGTATATTGCTTCACCAATAGGAGTTTAATAAGTTGACTAATGAACGAAGCCCCATGGTGTCAGGTTCTGGTTCTTCTTGGGGCAGACAGGGAGGAATAATCAACGACGCATCATCAATCACATTCATGGAGATCCGGTTTAGATCCCTTGGGAAAGCACTTGATGAATTACGAACGAAACGAGTTCGATTAGAAGAAGAACTTCGTAATGGACATGTTGAGCAATCTGATTATGCTTCAACTCTTTTGAAACTCATCGTTGAGACCAATAGTGTCACTAAAGAGCGAGAAGATGTTGGTGCGAAGGTGAAAGCGATTCGCGCAAACAAACTCCGTTGATACTCGTCTAGTAAAGGTGGCATGCAACTAAGCGGCCATCTCCCATATCCTTAAGCTCAGGCTCTTCCAAAGAGCACTTGTCAAAAGCTTTTGGACAACGCGGATGGAACCGACAACCTGATGGAGGATTGATTGGACTAGGGATCTCGCCTCTAGGCACAGATTCTATTTTCTTAGATTTAGGATCTGGAATTGGAATTGCATTCATCAATCCCACAGAATATGGATGCAATGGATCTTCATAGATACTGTCTTTATCCGCTACTTCAAAAATCCGACCTAGATACATGATTGCTATCCTATCACAAACATGTCTTGCAGTTGCTAGGTCATGACTGATGAATAAATATGTTAGATCAAGATCTTTCTTAAGTTCTGTCATCAGGTTAAGAATCTGCGCTTTTATGGAAACATCTACCATCGCTACTGGCTCATCAGTGACTACAAATTCTGGTTTGAGAATGATTGCCCTTCCAAAGACAACTCTCTGTTTTTGTCCTCCACTAAGTTGATGAGGTAGTCTATCGTAGAAGGCGTCTGCAGGAGACAATCCAACCTTTTCGAGTGTTGCTTCAGCTTCTTCTCTCCTCTCCGCTTTAGTGCCAATTCCTTGAAGTCTAAGAGCATCTGCAATAGCGTCACCAATCTTTAATCGAGGATTCAGTGATGACGTTGGATCTTGAAATGTAAATTGAATTCGCCTTCTGAGAAGGCGCAGTTCCTTGCCATGTAGTTTTGCTATATCTTGTCCGTCGTAGATGATTTCTCCTTCGGTAGGTTTTATTAAACGGACACACATTCTACCAGTTGTTGTTTTTCCTGAACCACTCTCGCCAGCTAGACCTAGTACTTCTCCTTTTTCGATGCTGAAAGACACATCGTCAACGGCTCGGACATAACTTTTATCTCTTGTAACAAGTGAATCCAAGAATCCTTTCTGAACTGGAAAATATTGTTTTACGTTTCTAACATCAATTAGAGGCATTTATTGGACCTCCGTAAAAAGGTGACATGCGACCAACCTACCATTCTTGTTCTCAGTGAGTGGTGGTACAACTTCTTTACATATCGACATGGCATGAGGACACCTCGGATTATACATACATCCTGGAATCGGGTCAATAAGGTCCGGTGGTGCGCCTGGAATCCATGTTAATTGCTTTTCTGGTTTAGTGACATCTGGAACCGATTGTAATAGAGCTTGAGCATATGGATGTAACGGCTCTTCGAATAGTTCATCAGTTGTTGAAAGCTCCATTACCCTTCCAGCATACATGATTGCAATGTTATCTGCAGTCTGAGCTAAAACCCCGAGGTTATGGGTTATGAGAATCATAGTAAGATTAAATGCTTCTTTGAGTTCCGCCATTTCTTCTAGGATTTGAGCCTCAACAATAACATCCAATGATGTTGTAGGTTCGTCAGCAATAAGAAGACTCGGTTGAAGTACTAATCCCAAACCAATCATGACACGCTGTCTCATACCTCCGCTGAATTGGTGTGGGTAATTTGATACCGTTTCAGGAAGGATACCTAGACTATCGAGAATTTCTCCTGCTCTCTCCAGAGCGTCTTCCTTTTCAATTTCAGGATTATGAGCTTGCATAATCTCAATGAAATGAGTTCCAATTGTCGCCATTGGATTCAACGAGGTCATTGGATCTTGGAATATGTATGCCAGTTCCTGTCCTTTTAGAGCTCTCATCTCATCATCTGTTAAATCTAACAGGTTAATTGTGCCTTTTTCAAGAACTCCCTTCTTATGCTCAATGTCTCTCTTAAGGTTGAAATAGATTGCTCCATCAATAATTTTTCCTGGATATGCTACTTGGCGTATAATCGCCCTACCAAGAGTAGATTTGCCACATCCGGATTCTCCAGCTAATCCCAGAGTTTTGTTTTCGGGGAGGTTTAGGTATATTTCATCTACCCCCCTTGCAACTCCTCTTCTGGTCTTGTATTCAACACTCAAACTATCAATCTCGAGAAGGGGTGTATTGTCACTCGTTGTCATTGTATTTCACTCCTTGAGTTTTGGTGTGAGTACCTCATTCAGACCTTCACCAGCGAGAGTAAATCCTAGAGCTAAAAATACAATCATCAAACCTGGGTATGTTATGCTCCACCATTTTCCTGCAATTAATTCGTGTGATCCAAATGTCAGGTCCCACCCCCAATCTGGGACGTCAACGGGAAGTCCAAGGCCAACAAAAGTTAGTCCTGCAGCCGTAAGAACTGCATCTGCAAAGTTGATTGTCATTACAACTACAGCAGATGGGAGAATATTGGGTAGGATATAACGAAAGATGATATCTCGATCTTTTGCACCCATAATGATGGCTGCTTCTACATAAGGCAATTCTTTCACTGTAAGAACTTGGCTTCGGACTACTCTGAAATAGGATGGGATATACACAACTGCAATGGCAAGAGCCATATTTGTAACACCTGGGCCAAGCATAGCAGCTATTGCAATTGCGAGTACAAGCCCGGGAAATGCAAAAATGCTATCCATGACTAGTGACACTGCCCTATCAACGAACCCACCTCGGTACGAAGCTGCTAAACCTGCTGGAACACCAATTGCAAAACATACTGCTACTGATAGAATTGCAACTTGTAGCATTATACCGCCTCCGGCTATTACTCTACTTAACAGGTCTTGTCCAAGGGCAGTAGTCCCTAAAGGAAATGCAGCTGAAGGTGGTGCGCCATAAGGTCCTACATCAAGTCGTGTCGGATCATATGGGACAATCCACCATGAAATGAGAGTCATATAGACTATCGCAAATACGATAAGTAATCCGGACATTGCGATGAATCCAGGAGACCCCCTCTCACTTAGAATTGGATACCCCTCATACAATAACATTACAATTAATGATAAGACAATTCCTCCCATAGCTAACGCAGTTGCCATAGAACTGCTCAGCTCACTATCTGTAATTACAAGGTATCCTATACTATATGACACTGATGCTAGTATAGCAAAGACCAAAATGATTAGAAGATTGGCTTTTTTAATGGAGATTAATTGGTCTCTTATCCCAACTTTGCGAAATACCATAGCAATAAAAATAATTAAACCGAAAAGAAATGTATAACCTATGACCTGAAGACCTAAACCGCTATGGGAACCAGCTGCCAGGGAAACCAAACCACCCATAAGAACAACGGTCAAAATGAGGACAGCTATAAACGCAAACCACCATTTGGTTGGACGTTCTTCGAAGGTTTCTTTTGATGGACGTAATTGAAAGAAAACACCACTGATAATTTTACTTTGTCCCATTTTAATCCCTCCTACAATCGTATCCTAGGATCGAGATATGCATATAGAATGTCGACAACCAGCGTTACAAAACTCACCAATATCCCGAAGAAAACAACTACTCCCTGAATAGCTGTGTAATCCCTATGATTGATGCGCTGCACAAGATATGTTCCTAACCCGGGCCAGCTGAATGTAGTTTCAGTAAGAATTGCTCCAGCTAATAAAGCTGCAAATTGCAAACCAATCATAGTCAGTATTGGTAGAAATGCGTTCTTCAAAGCATAACCATAAGTTATCTTCGAATCGCTCAATCCTCTTGCCTCACCTGCGACAACAAAGTCCATTCTCAATGTTTCAAGCATATTTGTTCGAGTGAGTCGAATAAAGATCCCACAGAGGATTAAACCAAGTGTAACTGAAGGCAGAATGAGATATCTTATTGATATAATAAGTGCCTCGATGTTACCTGTGAGTATACTATCAATTGTGTATAATCCAGTAATTGATGTTGGAGCACTGAAATGGGGATCGAATCGTGTCCCTGTTGGTAGCAAGCCAAGCCATATCGAAAAGATGAATTGAAAAATCATACCTAGAAAGAAGACCGGTATCGCATATGTGACGATCCCAAATAATCTGATACCATGGTCTTGGTTGGTGTCATATTTCTTTGATGATATCACTCCAAGAATCACACCAAATAGAACTGCGAATATCATTGAGTATAATGCAAGTTCAAGAGTTGCAGGAAATCGAATTGCAATATGTCCACTGATAGGTGAAAAATCTTGCATGGACAAACCAAAGTTACCAGCTGGAAGTCCCACAAGATATTCGACAAATTGAGTAAAGATATCTTTATCGAGTCCAAGTGTGTGTCTGAACTCTGCCAGCACTTCTGGATCTACGTTCTTTTCGAAGTGAAGAAGTGCTGGGTCTCCTGGAATTACTCGTACAATCATAAAAACGAATGTCAGTAGTAACAGAATCATGGGTATCATTAACAGGACCCTACTTGCCACATACGTCTTCAGTGTCAATCCTATCACCTATTCTTACAAAACCTAGTATAATAGCGAAGAAAACCACGTCTTAAAATCTTCGAACACAGTAAAAGATTATTCGGTTATTTGAATAATGGTTTAAAACGAAAAAAAAGAAAACATAGGCAGGTTGTTACCTGCCTATTCCAATATATCCAATATTACGGTTCGAGATACAGCAGCCAGTTTCGCCAGTTCACTGTAATATCAAGTACAACGCCTTTGACATTGAGTTTTGTTACAGCAGTGGTGCTACTCTGCCAGAGTGGTACAACTGAGCACTCCTGAGCCTGTAGTTCTTGGAGATCTACATAAGCTGTCTCACGGGCTGTGTTATTAGTTGCACTGCGACCAGCGACCCATAGGTCGTATTGTGCAATGCCGCCTGCAGGATATGTGCTGTTGTAGCCTAGGTTTAGCCAGGACGCAAATGGCAAGAATTCATAGTTGTCAGGATCAATGAAGTCTGGATACCAGCCATAAAGGAACACTGGCATTTCTCCATTATTTCTGGCAACTCTGAAGGTTGGCCAATCACGTGCTGTGAGTGTGACATCGATGACGCCACTATCTTCCCAGTCTTGTTGATAGACTAATGCTTGACTCTCACTCTGTGGATAGTGCCCTGAGCTCTCATAGCATAGCTCCAATTGCAATTTGTGTGTTGTATTATAGCCAAATGGTGCTAGAAGCGCTGCAGTTGCCGAATAGTTCGCATCTCCCCAGATGTCGAATGAATCCCGGTGATATGCCATACCATATGGAATCATACTGTACAGTGGATCAAATGTTCCCAAGAAGGTCGATTCACAGACATGAGTTCTGTTAATAGCTGCAGTAATTCCTTGACGGATTGCAGTTTCATTATATGGGTAGATATTCTGCTGGAAGCATAGATATTGAATCTGTGCTCCAACTCCTTCCCAGACCTTCAAGGCTGTATTTGTCTTGAAGTTCTGAATCTGAGCTGCAGTGAGTTGCCTGTAAGCAACATCGATCTCTCCGGAGGTTATTGCTGTAGCAAGAGCTGTATCACTCGCATACATTTTGATGATGATACGATCTGTCTTTGGATATCCTTCTGCTTTGTTCCAGTAATCTGGATTTTTGACAAGAGTGATATGATCATCACTACCACCAATCCTAACCCATTCGTCCAATAGGTATGGACCTAATGCACATGGGGTTTGGGCTGTATCATTATATCCAACAAGTGCGTCCATCGGTGCAATTGCACGGTCAACCATAAAGGATGCTGCACATGACATGAGTTGTAAGAATGGTGCGAATGCAATCTTGAGGTAGAATCTAACTTTAAATTCACTCAAGATAGTCACATTATCGATAACAGCATCGTACTCCATGTTGAGTTGCGGGCCATCTGGTTCGAACAGACCTACACCTGTGAGGTTACAATTTCTGTCGAATGTATACTTTACATCCGTTGCATTGAACTCTCTTCCATCAGTGAAGTTCACATTCTGTCTCAGAGTAAAGTCCCACATCATCTTATCCGTGCTTGTATTCCAAGCTGTCGCTAGAGCTGGTTGTATATCACTTGGCCCAGCTTCGCTTCCCGGTTCTATCTCGACTAAGCCTGAACTTAGCGATATGATCATTTCCCAACCAAAGTAGTCATATGCTTGTGCCATGTCTATGCTTGATTCCACCGAATCCGTAGTGCCTACAACAATTGTAGGTACTCCCGGTCCTGGCGGAAACATAACATAATAGACACCTACACCACCGACTACGATGACGAGAATGACCGCGATAGCAATCATCTGATTTCTTTCCATCGTGTGTATTCCTCCTCTCCAACCAAGCGAATACTTGCTTAGTGGATGAAGCACTCCCACGTATGGATATTCACGTATATAAGTTAGAACATCTACGTGAACGAGTAGTTAATTTCCTAATTTAATTACTACTAAATATGTTAAATCAACGATTTGTAATCTAAATAGTTGATTCGCTGGATTTTGATAAGTGTGGTGGAAACCTCATCAATTCGTGACAGGCATGATGTAGGATAACCATCCAGTGTAGGCTAGTCGTCCCAA
>CAZMBV010000111.1:2097-8311 GCA_964564335.1 uncultured archaeon | reverse complement strand
GTTCGAGTCCCGGCGAGCGCACCATTTCTTTTCATTTCATGGATTATTATATATTGAATCTGAACCTATAGGAATTTCATGAATGAAACTTTGAAAATTTTAGATAATCGGAAATCTTTGAGAGGTTACGATTCTAGAGAGATATCTCCAGAACATAAGAAGTGGATTATTCACAGTACCTTTCGCGCCCCCACCGCTGGAAATATGATGCAATATTCCATTATTGAAGTGGCAGATCAAAAGTTGAAAGATAAGCTAGTGAAAACGTGTGATAATCAACCATTCATTGCTAAAGCACCGTTTGTACTACTCTTTCTGGCGGATTTGCAACGATGGTATGATCTCTTCGAATACTCCGGTGTTGAGAATATGTGCAAGGAACGTAATCTCGATTATGTCACTCCGAAGGAGGCAGACCTATTGCTTGCTTCCTGCGATGCTCTGATAGCTGCTCAGAATGCTGTTATTGCTGCAGAGTCATTAGGCATTGGTTCGTGCTACATCGGCGATATTATGGAGAACATAGAGATACACAGAAAGATGTTTGACTTGCCAAAGTGGGTCTTTCCAATAGCTCTTCTCTGCTTTGGGTATCCTCTTCGTGAGGATAGGGATGACCGAACAAGAACTCCACGATTCTCAGATGACTTTGTATATTTCAAGAACAAGTATCAACATATAGATATCAAGGGATTTGAAGCAGAATTTGCGGACCGATTCAAGGGCAGAGAGAATCTCTTTGAAGAGGTAGCAAATATAGGACAGCTTATGTATATGCGGAAAACTGGTTCAGATTTTGCAGCTGAGATGCGTCGTTCAGTAAAAGTAGCAATCAATGATTGGATTGAATGAGTTGATCCAGGGTTCGAACCTCGGCAAACGCGTTACTTCTTTGTACATATACAATTGGTAGGGATAGCAAATTGTGCAAAGGTTCATATTCCTTCACACAAAGGTGATGCTGCCGCTGCCATTCGAGGGGATATGAAATTGGTTCGTCGTGGAGTGGCACTATTACTGGTAGCTGTTCTTGCTATGTCCTTCGTAGTATCTGTTGGTATGATTGATGTCACGAAGACTACAGAAATTATTGGAAAACCTGGAATGTATGAGATTTCGTATGATTCTCATGCACCTTTTAATGTAACATCCAACATCGATTTTGAAACACAGGGATGGCCAGGTAATGGATCCGTAACGAATCCGTACCGCATTCAGAATCTGAATATTACTTCAACAAATTCAACATGCATCTGGATCATGAACACCACCAGTCACTTCATCATTGAGGAATGCTTGTTTGTATCACCTATCGAAAACTACTCATCCGGCCAACCAATTTGTCCCATTACTCTCACAAACGTAAGTAATGGAAAGGTAGAGAGAAACCATATTTTAGATAGTTTTACTGCAGTTTCCGGATATCAGGTTTCAAATTGCTCTATATCAGATAATACTCTCAGCGTTTCACATCAAGGAATCAGTATCACTATGAGCAATTCCACAGTCATATCAAACAATACTCAAGGGTACGAACCATGTATCAATGGAATAACTGCTGCTAGTTGTAGAAACTGCACAATCTCGCTCAACGAGTTCAAGAACATTACAATAGCTGGTTTGTACTCGTGGGGCAATTATGATGTTCATATTGTAGAGAACTCATTCAGCGGATCTACCAATGAAGATGCATTCAGCCATGCAGGAATACAGGTAAATGGAGAATTTTGTACAATTCAGAGGAATGTGGTTTCTGACTTCAAATTTTGGGGGATTGATGTGAGTGGTCGCAACTTTACTGTCAAGGAGAACAACATTACCTCATGTCAAACTGGCATCGTGGTTAGTACAAACAACAGCACAATCATAGGGAATACAATCAATGGCAGTTTCAGCGCTATCGAGATGGTACAAGCAAATAACACAAAGGTTCACGGGAATTCTATAATTGGAAGAGGAGCGTATGAAACTGGAATTGCCATTTATGATGGATACGATTGTGACATCTATTCGAATACTATCTCTCGAGTCTATTTAGGAATCTATCTACAGGGCGCTACTCGTTTCAATGTGTCTAGCAATTCTGTCACTGATTGTAGATACGGTTTCGCCTTTGGTTGGGCTTCAAATTGGGGAGTACATGAACAACCGGCCTTCGACTGTGATATTGTTGACAACACCTTTGATGGTGGTGGAGTCTATCCGATAATAGAGAACTATGGGAGCTGGGAGTTTGATACAATAAGATTCATCGGAAACACAGTACACGGAGAACCAATTGGGTTCTTCACAAATCGGGACCAAGAAACAATTGATGGAAATACCTTTGGTCAGTTGCTACTTGTGAGTTGTAATGAGATTACGATATCAGGAGGCAATTTCCATGACATCAGCTCGGATAGAGTGCATGACATCTATTACGACTCAGGTGTAGCATCAGCAATCACACTTGTGAATTGTACTTCATGCAATCTCGCTAATATCAATTTCCACAATAATACGTATGGGATTACCTTGCAGGATTCATCTCAGTGTGATATAACAGGTGGATCATGGAACTACAATTCATGGAGAGCGATAAGCCTTTCATACTCGAATGATATCGATATTGTAGATATCGAGATTAGAAACAGCTCCCTAGGCATTGAACTCATTAGGTCAAACGAGTGTAGTATCGCATATTGCCAAATATGGAACAACCTAAGAGGGGTCGATGCAAGTTGGTCATACAATCTTTTACTCTCAAATTGCCAAATACGGAACAACGAAGAAGGAGTAGTTCTTAAGATTGGTATGAACTGCACTATATCGCAGAATACTATCTTTGAGAACATTGATGGAATGTACTTAGAAGACTCTGATGGTTCTGAAATCTGGGGAAATGCGATATACTGGAATGATCGAGGAGTGCTTCTGAACAGCTCCTCAGACTGCATGATATCTCAGAACAACATCTACAATAATACTGGTGTAGGAATAGCTCTTGACACCACAGCGAATCATAACGAAATTTTCAACAACATATTTGCTTTCAACACTCCTAATGCCATCTGTGAAGGCTCCTTAAATCACTGGGATAACCAAGTTGATACTGGAAATCTGTGGTCAGATTATGGTGGAGAAGGGCCATACATCATTGACGAAAATGATCAAGACAACTTCCCACTTGTGATTGAAACCATTACTACAAATGGGACTGTGCCAATTTCGCCTTGGCCTTTCGATCCTCTTCTACTCGGGATTGTGGGAGGAATAGTTGGAATCATCGCTCTAGTAATCATACTTGTTGATAGACGACGTGTAGTAGTCACTGATTAATTTACATTCGACTGAGCTTCACTTATGTAATTGAGTATAATAGGTGTATAACGTCGCATAGAGGGGTAGGGCGTCGATGTGATCCCATAATCAACCCGGGTTCGAGTCCCGGCGAGCGCACCACTTCTTCTCCATTTGGATGAAATGAATTTTATCATTGCAGCTGTTCATAGATTTGTGTAGGTAGTAAAATGTAAGATTGAAAAGGAAGCTAAGTCATAGTACTCTTTTGTGAGTTGAGTCAGATGCAAAAGGGCACCCAAGAACCCACTTTCAAGATGCACCCTGTGTTGGCCATCCTTTCACGTGTACCGCTGAAACTCACCCATGCAATGATACTTGTTGGTGCATTGACCTATGTAGTATTCATTCTGCTTACTCTGCTTACAAGTCAAGTAGCACAGGTCCTATTCTCCTTTATGCATCTGGTGCAATTAGATTTCTCTTTAATCATTACAGCTGGACTTTTTTTCTTGCATAGCTACTATAGGACACTTGAGAAGACACTCAGAGAGATTCGTTACGTATTCGTTGTTGAGGATGATGAATATGAACTATATCTAGAGAATTTGAACAAGAAGATGAGCAATGCACGTGGTTTCCTTTTCGGTCTTCCTTTTGTTATTCTGGCATTAATGTCAATTTTTCTCTTTGTGATGCCTACAATACCAAATCAGCTATTCCCAGTTTATTCCCTTTCACTAGTCTGGCTCTACTTATCTGTAGTTGAATTTAGTCTGATAATGTTGCCGCTCTTTGGCGTGGCAATCTGGCTCGGTGTGGTAGTTATGTCTGTTTCCAAGGATATCGGGAGAGGGCTGGAGATTTCAGTAGAACCAATCTCTCCGGATCGTGCAGGAGGACTCGTATCATTCTCTGAGGTGCTCTTGAGAGGTGTGTTCATGTATTCCTCTTTACTCGTATTACTAATCCCCCTGCTTGTTTACCTTGTTAATGATCTGAGTTCTAGTAGTCCGATATTATCTTTGATTCCCTCGGCCGGATTAGCAATTGCAATTGTGACCATTTGCATATTCTTTCTAGTTCCCCAGTATTATGTCCACAACATCCTAGAAGAAGAAAAGAAGAAACACTTGTCACAGGTCAGCAGAGAAGTCAATGTTGTTCTTTCTGACATCAGGAGCGCACTCTCATCCGCCCCCTTAAGGTCAGATATTCCATCTCAACAACTTACGCTTGTAAGCCTTCAACTCACCACACTGTTTGAACAGGTAGAAAAGATGAAGACATGGCCATCAACCCTATGGATAGCCGCTAAGGTCATTAGTTCTCTCATCCTCATATTGCTCACGTTCTTTATCAATCAATTTCTATTATTCTACTTAGAAGGCGTTATTGGCTAACTGTTAGTGCAAATCGAAATCATATTCCTACTGGAGATGCTCCAAATCAATGGTGGGATTGTATTCTATTCTATCGCTTTAGGATTTGTAAGAAGATTCATTGCATAGGAGATTGACCTAACTCTATAAAAGGCCGAATCCCGGCGAGCGCACCATATTTTAATTTCTTAGGTGTTTCTACGGGTGTGAAAAGAGTTATTGCTAAGCTAAAAAAGGTATATTGATCGATAATGAAAATTATCATTGTGGGCGGAACCGGTTTCCTTGGATATCATTCAGTACTTGAGGCTCTGAAGAGAGGACACGAAGTGAGTTCCATCTCAATTCCCGATATTGAACTCGGTGAATGGTTTCCGGAAGACGTGAGTGTAAAGTATGGAAACATCTTCGAGATGGCCTTTGAAGAGTTGGTGCAAATATTCAAGGGTTATGATGGAATGGTGTATGCAGTGGGTCCAGATGACCGAATCACACCCAAGGTTCCAGCATACAAATTCTTTCACGACCGACTTGTCGTATCCTGCACAAGAGTGGTTGAAGCCGCAAGAGAGGCTGGAGTTCATAGATGCGTTGTATTGAACTCTTACTTTGCGTATTTCGATCGAATTTGGCCAGACAAGAAACTGGCTGAACGACACAGCTACATCAAATGTCGAGTTGAGCAGGCAGCAAGTGTGATTGAAGCTGGTGGAAAGACTATGGAGGTCATGGTGATGGAACTTCCTTACATTTTTGGTACAATGCCTGCGAGAATACCGCTTTGGAAGGACGCCTTATTTGATAGTGTAATAGGCATGAAGATTGTGTTCTTTCCTAGAGGAGGTACAAATATGATTGCAGTAGAACATGTTGCGGAAGCCATCGTCGGAGCTCTAGAACATGGACAACCAGAGATGAGATATCCCATTGGTGATGAGAATATATCATACAAAGAAATGCTCAGAATCGTTCTTGATACAATAGGTCTAAAGAAACGGTTGATTATAACCCTTCCAACATGTCTAGCGACAATCATAGGAAAATGGATGAAGAAACAAGAAAAGAGGAAAGGACTTGAGTCTGGTTTAGATCGGACATATGTGTTTAGTGACATCTTATCGAAAAAACTCTACTTCGACCCAACATCATCAATTGAGGCGCTGGGGTACAAGCGGGGAGGTGTCAGAGAAGCAATCGAAGCCACTGTAAGAGCTTTGTATCCATCAGTTTAGAAGGATGATCAAAGAGAATGGATATCGATTACACTCTCATTGTACGCCGTTCACATTATTTGCTTACTTGAATTTCTAGCTATAATTCCAGAGTACGCCACTTTCATTATTAATATCTAAATTAATAGCAGTCAACTCTGGTTACGACCAAACTCAAATATTTCTGGCCATACCGAGTTGTTTTCAAAGATTATCTCAATTCGGACTTGGTATTAGCTAAAGATATCGTGTTTACAGCATTTATACTCGCCAGAAGGTGGCGATATAATAGCAGAGAAAATTGTGCATTTATGGTGTTAGTAAGTACATAGATGAGCACAA
>CAZMBV010000111.1:0-1997 GCA_964564335.1 uncultured archaeon | reverse complement strand
CCCTTTATCTTGTATGTGCTATACCATACAAGCTATTTGCATTCTCCCAGTAAATTTTGCGAAGCGTTTTGAGAGGAAGGTTCAATCCGTTGATGAAAGTACCACCGCTATCCTTAGTATCTGCATCTTCAAAAGGTAAAGGTTCATTGCAAATATTTGTTTCCCATAAAATACGCTGAGCTTGATATCTTCCTTGGTAGTACTCATGATCTCCGCGATTTGAAGAGAGATCTGTTCCAAAGAGGATTCTATTAGAATATTTCATTAGGAATTCGCGTGCTGTTTCTACATCCTTACTGAGTTCTCTAGCCATCCATCTGGAGGACGCTGTGTCGATAATAATGTTAGGAAATCTATCAAGCCAGCTTGCAAGATTAGGAAGTCTGTGTATTTCAGGTTGAGCACCAAAATGAGGGATTTGAAATACAACTTGAGGATGTCGTTCCATCACATTCTCCAGTTGGTTCAGGTTATCTTCCTTTGTTCCATACTTGGAGAAGTCTTGATAGTGTAACTCGAAATAGGTGTCAGGGTCAGCGATGTGAATTATTAATGGAAGGTCGTTGTCTACTAATGCCTGAAAAACAGGTTCTAGCTTTGGATTATCAATCCTGAAACCTGCAGGAACATCTTCAATATAGTCTCGCCAGCGGGGGCCAAACCAAGTCTTAGCAAGTACGTAGCCTTCTTCCTTTGTCCTAGAGATATCATCAACGACTGGTTCTACATTGTAGTGAGCAATATCGGTAAGAGACAGATACTTAGCAAAAATAAATCGGTCTGGATACTTTTCTCTTGCGGTCGCAAGTCCGTCTTTTGAATGCACTATTGCAATCTGCTTCGCAATTCCAAACTCTTTTTCGATGGTGACCATATTATCAAGCGTATCTGGTTCTCCGATGTGTGTATGTGCATCAAAGATAGGACCATTGTATTTCCATGTGTCTGTCAAGATATTCAAATGTAGCAGGAAAATATCCCACTGAAAAGCAATTCCTTACTGACATGTTTATACTTCCAAAACCTGCGCTGATAGATTCTTTATTTTGAATTGTCCATTTCGTATCATTGAGGAATACAACAATGAAAGTAGTAGTGCTCCGTGGAAGTCCAAAAAGAGGCGGCAGTTCTGATACGATTGCAGACTCATTACTGGAGGGACTGAAAAAGGCAGGACCTATCGAGGTGTCCGATTTTGTACTAAATGATATGAATATCAGACCTTGTCAGGGATGCGAATCGTGTATGACTTCCAAAGATCACAAGTGTGTGATTGATGATGATATGCACCAAATCTACTCTGTATTTGCTGATGCGGATATCGTGGTGTGGGCAACTCCTATGTATTGGGGATATATGACCGCGCAAATGAAGATAGCATTAGACAGAATGGAAGCACTCGCTATGGATCCTGAGAAATACTGGGTTGATAAGGAGTTCGTTCCAATACTAACATATCGTCATCATTACCAATCAACCCTTGGGTTCTTTGAGCGAGTCCAAGATTATTTTAGATTCAAGTTGAATTTTCTGACATTCTGTTCTATGGATCAAGACACCAGGAAAGACTTCCATGTGTCCACGAAACCAGAAAAACTGGAAGAAGCATATGAGCTTGGCGTCAGACTTGGTTCAGCCATTTCAGGCCAATCACATTTCACAAGAGTTCTTTAGTCACATTTGACTAGGATTAGTTTGAGGAAACAAATCTTGACCTCAGTTGCATTAGTTAGGTACAGACAAGGTATTCGAAGGACTCTCGAAGAGGGACTCGATCTTATTGGTGGATTTGGAAATCTGAGATCCACAGTATTGGTAAAACCAAATCTATGTACAATCAAGGATGGAACAGGTCATTCAGTAACAGATACCGAAGTAGTCAAGGCAGTAATTGACCTTCTCCTCGCCAAAGACTCGAAACTATCAATCAAGATAATCGAATCTGATAGTCAGAGTAAAGATGCACAAGAATGCTTTGAAAAATTTGGTTATACAGA
>CAZMBV010000110.1:0-8320 GCA_964564335.1 uncultured archaeon | reverse complement strand
TCCGCACCACATTGAATTAGTATTGTCCCCAACATAATTCTAATACTGACAGTAAAATGCCTTGATAATATCTCCTTGAATGATTTTCTGTCAGTTACTGAACCTCTTCATCACTCTTATCGTTATTCTCCATTGAAGTTTCATCTGATTTCATAGGTTGCTTAGACAAATGCGCTCTCATACGAAATTTCAGAGGCACCTTAATCATAGAGTGATCTAGTTCGGTGCTTTCTCTACTCGGTTCTATTACTTTAGCGAATCGCAATACAAGTAAACCAACAACGAGTACAATAGGAAGTGGGAGAATTAGCCAGACCTGCACATATGCAAGTCCGCTTATCGTATGTAGAATTGGGGGTATTTCGGAAAGAAAACCAACCAAAATCGCAATTCTCTTAGTACCCTTACCATGAACATACCTCATGATGGTCCATGCAAAGACAAGGCTTGCAACACAGCAAACAATAGAAACTCCGAATAAGTTCCAGGAATTAATATCTTGAAGAGCATACCCGAGTCCCAGCTGAGAAATGTCTGTAGAGAGACCAAAACTGAATTGCAGAAGAAATCCTATGAAACTAATACTCTGATATGGGCTATCGATTAAATTAGTGCTTTGCAGTATCATCATTCCTGGAAGAAGAAATGCAGCGAGAAACGTCAGGTAACTACTCGTCTTCGGAGTGAGAATCGTTCTCTTCTCTTCTACCCCCTCTTTAATATCTTCTTTCTTCAGGATAGACCTGTCTGCACATACTGAATCAGAGTACCAGTTTATCGAAGGAAGAACAACGAAGATGAGAAATAGAATACTACAAAATCCAATTGATACTGGTGCAGTCATCATGATTTCAAACCAATACAGGCTACTCACCAAGAAGAATTGAGTGAAATAATAAATCGGTATAATTGATAATACAAGACTAACTACAAAAGCAGATCTGATTGGATATGATTTTCCTTGGAGCTGATGTAACCTAATAGTGAAGATTATTACTACTAGAGCAAGGACCAATGATATCGGGTATTGTGCAATTATCCATCGAAATCTTGAGTATGACGAAGGTCCCATATGCGCCATAATACTGTAACTCTGACTGGATATTCCTAAACTGGTTCCTTCTGCTCCGAAGGAAATATTGAATTCTACTGGCACAAGAAAGGCAAAAGTTAGTTTAACAATGTTCAATATGATTAGTTTCTTATCAAGTGACTTCAAAATTTCCACGATTATCCCCACGATTATTCTGGCAAACGATTGTATTAAATCTATGCAGATGTTGTGTTGTGATCTGGAAAGGAATTTCCATTATTCTTGCCATCCGCACCACTTTTCCTTTTTCTTTAAAGAATCTTGTTTGAGAAATGAGCGGCAAAAATATCAAATAATATTGGTCTAGAACGACGAAGGAATCTGAGGAACACATTCCAAATCTCGTGTGAATTTATTTACAATTGAAGTAATTAGATCATGCCTGATGGAGTGATATTTGAGTTGTTATTGATCTTTGATGTAATTTCACCATCATTAATTACGTGGACGGGCTTGATTGGTACTATCTATGTTGTTATCCTTCTTGTATTGATATGTCTACGAGATAGATGGAAAAGAACTGGACCTACTCTGAGAGAAATCGTAATGCTGATTTCAATATGTGCTGCATTCTTCATTCCAATAATGGTGATTAATCTATTATTGGTTGCCGGATTGATTGGACCAATAGAGATGAATTCACTAATTGTGATTATACCATTAGCAATGTTTCTGATTGTACTCTATGCGTCATTGTTGATTGTAGTATATGGAACTAAGGAATGATTTTGGCCCCTCAAATCTCGCCTGCCCCATCATTCATTCATCTTGCGGTAAAACGAACATGGTTTCGATTCGCTCAATACCATCTAATTTCTCGAGCTCACTGGTAATGAATTTTGTAAGCTCACTGATATCTCTAACTCGAATCATGCAAATGAAATTGGCTAGACCGGATGTTCGATGAACCTCGCATATTTCATCATATTTTGATAATGTCTTGCAGAGAGCATCTGATTCAGAGGGTTTTGATGTAATCAGTGCAAGAACCTGAATATCATATCCAATCTTTCTATAATCTACATCAACGGTGTATTTCTTGATTATACCAAGGCTAACAAGCCGTTCCATCCTATTTCTGATAGAACTTGGGCTGAGGTCAACTTTCTTCTTGATATCTCTCAAAGAAGTTCTGGCGTTCAAGGACAGAATCTCGATAATCTTACGATCATTCTCATCGATTTTGTCCGTCGTCACCATCTTGAACATCCCTTATTTCGACTTGTGATGTTGTCACTCGAATGATGGATATATTATGCAGTCCTGACCCTGGTGATGACCTTGATTCCCATAACATCCCAGACCTCAACCGATGAATTCAGGTCAATACTAGATGCAATCTCTGGGTCGGTTGGTTTCTTTACCTCAAAGGTTTCGAAAGTTTCGCTATCCATCAGACTGTAATTATCACCCAGGTCTGCAATAATTGTCGCAGCGGTTTTATCAATGAGTGGAACATCCACCATACGGTCTGCGGGCATAATGACGTTTCGCTTTCTGTTGTCGAAAAAGCCTATAGCGACAATATTTGCTTTTGCCGCACCATGCTTTCCAGGTTTTGACTTATCCATTGATACGACTTTACATGGTTCGCCCTCAATAAGGAAATAGCTTCCAGGTTTCAGGCTTTTAGCTTCAGTTTTCTTGATACTCATGGTGTTACACCAACTCTGTCTTTCAGACCTATCCTGAACACAATCTGATTGTCTTTATATATTTGGGGGCGTGATTCCGAGTGATATATCCTCTGTAACAACAGTAAAATGGGAACCGTCAGAGCAAAAGATGGATGTGTTCAACAGTGATTCACCAGAATCCACAAATATTGAGCGATAAAAGAACTGTAGGTTTAGTGTGCAAACCTGGCCGTATGGAGATCGAACGTATTGCAGATCGCATTGCTCAACTCCTGATTTCTCATAATATCAATATACAGATTGATCCAGGCTCTTGTCACGTTGAACAGGATAACATTGTACCTACACCCTTAGAGGATATGGATGTAGATTTTGTCGTGACTATTGGGGGGGATGGTACAATTCTCTACACTCTATCACGACTCAAAGACCGTACGACACCCATCTTCTGTGTGAATCGCGGAACTGTTGGATTTCTTACAGAAACTGGTACAACTACTGCCTTCAATGCTCTGGAGAAGATTATCGCAGGAGAATGCATCATAGAAACAAACGTCAACATTAGCTCTGGTGTTGGGGACAAAGTCTTTCCAGATGCATTAAACGAAGTGTACGTTGTTTCAAAGATACCAGGGCGACTACTTACAATGCAAATATTCCTTGATGACGTTCGAATTGATTATGGACGAGCGGATGGTGCTATGCTAGCTACTCCTTCTGGTTCAACAGCGTATGCTTTAGCTGCTGGAGGATCAATTCTTGCACCAGATGTGAATGGTTTAATCTTCGTTCCTGTATGTCCTCCCCGGTTCGAACTCAAGTCCATTGTAATTCCAGACCATGCCACTCTTGAAATTGAACTCGTTAAAAAAGGGACTTCTGGTCTCGCAGTCATTGATGGTCAGACTCGTTGGGACATTGAGCCCCATGATAAAATTTGGTTGAAGAAATCTGAGGCTGTTACAAAATTCATTCGTCTATATGATAACTACTATGACCGATTGAATACGAGACTAATTCCACGAACTCTGTAGGTGACATTGATGTCACAAATCTATGTCCTAGATGCTGGTGTTCTTTTCTCTGACTGGACCTCCAAAATTCCAGATGGACTGTTTGTTACAACGTCTAGTGTTTTGGAAGAAGTTCGGAATAGACCAAGTAAGCTTCGAGCTGAAATGCTAACGCTTTTAGATCGACTTCAAGAAGATTTCCCAGCTCCCGAATCGCTCAAAGCAGTAAGACTTGCTGCAGATAAGACTGGTGATAAGTCAGTACTTTCTGAAGTTGATATTGAGATTATCGCACTTGCACATTCAAAGAAGTCCCTTGGTGCGATAACTACACTAGTATCAACAGATTTGGCTGTACTTAACACAGCGCGCCATTTGGGACTAACAGTTCTTGATCCAAGTCGCAGATTCAAACATGAAATCGTTTGGGCATTGAAATGTCCTGCCTGTAAACATAAATCCAGGTTTAGAACTACGAACTTAGAATGTCCCGTCTGTGGTACTATCATGCGTCGATATGTTCATAAAAAACACAAATCCCGCTGAATATCTGGTAATACCCAAGTCTTACATCATATAAAATGGAAATTGCATCATCTTTGGAGCTGGAGAGATGTCAATAGATGACCGAAAGACCTTCCTTAAACATTCAACGAGACCTTGACGACATCAAGCTCCAAGTCAAGAAAGAACTCGCTACGATTAGAGACTTGATGGATACTGTTGGATATCGAAATCCATCAACAGCTTGGAGTGCACCATTTCAGATACATCGTCTACGAAGAGCACTTAGAATACACTATCTTGCTCTGAAGATACGGGATGCAAGACCAGTCAACCTTAGTGCCCGTGAGCTTGTCTGGGAATCTCCAACCGAATATGAACTCCCGTAATCACTCACCGATGATAACAATCTCAAGATTCCTACTACGTGGTCTGTTGTCATAGTCTACAAAGATTACTTGTTGCCATGTTCCAAGAGTGAGTTTCCTATTTACAAAGGGTATTGTGAGACCGGGACCAACAATTGATGCTCTTACATGTGAGTGACCATTCCCATCACCCCAGCGCTGGTCATGTGCATACTCTATATTCTTAGGCGCAATTCTTTCCATAGCATCTGGAAAATCTCTTAGCAATCCATTTTCATATTCGATGGTTGTCAATGCTCCAGTAGATCCAGAACAGAATACCGTACAAATGCCAGTAACTAGTTTACTCTCTTTCACTATAGCATCTACTTTCTGAGTGATATCTATTATATCGCAGTCGCCTTGTGTTTGGAATGAAATTCTATTGTGATACGTACTCAAACAGGTGCACCCAGATTGTCTATGATAAATAAATCACTTCTATCTTCCGAAACAAAGGAAAATCTATTTTGTAGGTCTGACTATTTTGGACTGAGCAATCAATTTCCGAATGCGGTCTTCTTTTGCGAGGAGATCTTCTTCGTTCTCCTGTAGCATAAGCAGCGCACCAATGTGATTTCCTTCATTCATAGCTCGAACGATTGAAAGTAATGCTGATAGGGAATCATCTTGAAGCATCATGGAAATTTCTGCCATCTGTTTGATAGTATCTTTGATTTGTCGGCGTCTATCTGGATAATACAGGAATCTAGCTTCAAACACTGAGAACAAGTCTTCAAAAGCTTCGTTGAGTTCATTAGCTACCATGAAACCTTCTGCGGATTTTGTGAGTAGATCAACACCCTTTTCTACCATTTTCTGCGAATTTGTTTGGAGCGCTTCAAGACCTGCTGTGCGAGTCCAGATTGTAGCTAATTCTGGTACTCCCAACTCTTTATAGAACCCAGCAGCTTTCTCAGCCTTTTCACTTGCCATCCAATGGAATGATTCGTTTCTCTCAGTATCGTCAAGTTTTACCGCACAATCTGCTGCTTTACTATAAAGTTTGGAAGATGTTTCTGAATCTTCAGAAACTGCAGCAGCATCTGCTAGTTCGATATAGAGTTCTACTGATTGTTCAATGAGTTTTTTACTCTCATCTTGTCGCCCAGATTCAGCAAATACTTCAGCAGCCTCTTCGAGTGCTAGAGCTTGAAGCTCTTTATCTCCACTTTCACTCTGTTTTCTAGCTTGATCAAGATAATACTCTCTGACTTCATTGTAGATTCGTTCAGCTCTTTCCTCATGCCCCCAATTTCTTAGGCACATTGCTTGGAATCTCAAATACTTTTTTTCTGATTCTACATCATTTTCTGATTTTGCTTTGTTGGCTAGTTCTTCAAACATCTCATTGGCACGCTTGAAAGCCCATTTTTCCTTCATTACACGACCAAGCTCATGGAACATATTTCCGCTCTTGACGAGTAAGGGTGCTATCGCTTCAGGGGTGCCTTCTATTTTCATATACGCTTCTGCAGCCTTATACAGTGCTTGATTTCTAGCAGAAGTAAGTCGTTGAAGTTTGTATGCTTCTTGAGCAGCATCATAGATATTACCTGCTTTTTCGAATAGATTTGCAGCTTCGTATAGTTCTCCTGCTTCCATCATCGTGCGTGTTGCTTCAGGAGATTCATCTTGTGACTGCATAATCTGAGCAGCTTCAGCAAGAGCATTACCTGCAGATAGAAAATCTCCCTTTTTCCTTGAGATTTCAGCCCAGTGTTGCGCGATTCTAACAGCTCGATTATTGATACGCTCACCTAATTCATCGTCATCTGCAGAGAAATAGAGCCTACTTACTTTACGCAATAATCCAATTGCTTCACCATAGTTCTCCTCTTCCTCTCTAGTATCTGCAATATTTTCCAAAGCATCTGCCGCTCGGATATTAAGACTCTGCTTCACATCATCACTCATTGCAAAATCTTTAGCTCGAAAATAAAAATCTGCAGCCTTCTTATATTCTGTTGCCGCCTCTGCAATTTTAGCAGCAGCCGTGTTCAAGCGAACTAATTCTGTATATACGTCGTCGTCTTGGGGTAGTCGAACTAACATCAGAGTGGCTTTATCGAATGTCTTGAAGCATTCTTCCGCATCATAGAGGTCTTTAAAGATGATTGCTGCCTCTTCGTAGATTTTTGCAGCTTTTTCATACTCGGTATCATTAGCAAACTGGTCTGCTGCTTGAATAAGTTGCTTTACTCCTTCCTCTTTTTCCCCTTCTTCAAGGGTTTTCCTAGCTTTGTTGAGGAATTCATCGGAGGTCACGTATTACTTCACCTTCAACTACAATATGATGCTTTGACTTGATGTGATGGTTTTATTTATCCTCATAATAGTTGTCCTACTACCTACTACTATTCTAAGAACACTCAAATACAATTCGTGTATCAAGATTACTTGGTTGTTGAATCCTATTGAATGAGGAAGAAGGGCTTCGTCTAGGGATTATCGGAACTGGAAATATAGGAAGAGCTCATCTAACTGCCCTCTCTTCTTTAAAGAAAACAAATCTTGCAAATTTCCAACTTACTGCTGTTTGTGATATAGATTCAAAATCTGCACAGAAGGCAGCAAATGATTTTGATATTCCAACGATATATGAGAATTATGATGAATTATTGAGTAATGATGAGATTAATGTGGTCTATGTTTGTACCCCAACAAGTAAACACACTGATATCGTCAAAGCAGCTGCAGAGGCTGGTAAAGCAATCTATTGCGAAGAGCCTCTTGCACATAGTTGTCCACAAGCACGAACATTGATGGCGGTAACGCAGGATGCCAACGTCCCCTCTGGTGCTGGCTTTTTACTGCGATATGATCCTTTCATTCTGTATGCAAAGAATCTACTCGAAAGAAATGATTTAGGAAAACCGATGCTAGCTCACATCAGAACCGATCACATGTATACCGAAGAATTTGAGAAGATGAACGAGTGGCGAGGCGATGCTCAAATTGTTGGTGGTGGGACATTGGTTGAACATTGTGTCCATGATATAGATTTTCTCACGTGGTTCTTTGGTCCGATTACGGATGTATTCGCAAAAGTTGGTTTCTTTGCAGATAGAGGTGTTGAAGATTTAGCATCCCTCATGATGACCCACAAAGATGGTTCGATTAGCACACTAGATTCGATATGGCACTCAATCGACCGACCAGATGAACGGCATATTGAACTTTTTTTTGAAAATGGGTTCATTGGAATAACTCTAGAATCAGGAAATCGTTTCCTTGAATACCACCTCAAAGGGGACGGTCCTATCAGAATAAATGCTGAAACTGCTGATATGTTCTTGCTGGAACATATTGGAGTTCAATCGAAGAATGGTTCTATAGAAACCTATGGGGTTCTAGTGGATACTACAAATAATCGATATGCAGCTCTAAGCTATGCATTTCTTAGGGCAATCAAATCCGGAGAGAATCCGTCACCCAATTTCTTAGATGCAGTAGCTGCTCATACAATAGTTGATGCCGCATATGAATCCGCAACGGCAGGAGCTAGAATAGAGATTCTCTGAGCATTTGGACATGCTTGGATTCATTCGGAATCACTCCTCTGAACATAAAAAAATGTATGAGCTCATATTCTCCAATAACAATCACATATTATGAACGGACTAGGGATGTGGCTAACTCCCAGAGATAGAGCCATACTGAAAG
>CAZMBV010000109.1:7402-8634 GCA_964564335.1 uncultured archaeon | reverse complement strand
ATCCAAGCCAAATTCATATCAATAATTCCAGATGCATCCATTGTAAACATAGGTATCATCATTGGGATAAAGAATATAATGACAGTGAGTCCAGATGTTTGGTAAGCCTCGTAAACACGTTTCACTTTTCCACTAATCAGAATCATCAATGAAACAATCGCGATAATCATTGCAGGACCAGCAGTTAGTAATAAGAATAGACCAGGCAATCCGGGAATGAGGATGATTTGTGCGCCAACAGAGAGCAGAATGATAATTGTCGCAATCTCAGTGATTGCAATCGACCCAATTAGCAGCACAAAACTTGGAATAAATGAACTCAAGAGTTTACCAATTAGGAGTTCACGATCTGTGAGAGGTGTATTCAATAAGGGTTCTAGCGTATTCTGTTCACGCTCACCAACTAATGCATTTGCAGAGATCAACGCAGCAGGCATAATTGCCATCATTCCCAGCATTGGCGAAAGCATCACACTGATCGAAGGCAATATTGCTACCGCAACCACAGGGTCACCGAATACCATTAACCCGACAATTGCAATCATCATAATAGGTCCAATAGCTGCGACACCAATCAGTCCATATTTTACATAGCTGACCTTCAACGCCATTTTCAAGTCTGCTCTCGCAACGAGCATTGATTTATACAGAACCATTACTTTGCGCCTCCTTTGATGACCTCAAGATAGAGGTCTTCCAGTGTTGCTTCTTCTTCAGCAAATTCTACCAATCGTATCCCTTGAGAAAGAAGAGATTCCATCAGAGTTGAATTATTGCTAAATGGATCTTCTATGGTGACTATGAGGGAGTCTGCTTCTTTTTCAACCGAAGTCACAAAATCTGTTGCCTTTGCTATTGATTCTGCTTTTTCTAGATTGTTAACAACACGGATTCTGAAGTTCTGAGTTGCTTGTAGTTTTGCTCGTAACTCTTGAGTATTGCCACTGAGTAAAATCTTTCCTTCATCTATTATAGCGATTCTATCACATACACGCTGCACCTCAGCTAAGTTATGACTGTTTATGAAAAAGGTCTGACTATATTTTTCAGCTAGACTGAGGATGAGTTCACGAACTCGCTTAGCGGCAACAGGATCTAATGCAGCTGTTGGTTCATCTAGAAGCACAACTTTTGGATTGTGTAATAGCGCTCTGCAGAGAGCTAATCGTTGACGATTACCCGTACTTAGTTCACCTGCGGGATCATCTTTTCGTTCCCATAAATCCATGAAT
>CAZMBV010000109.1:0-7302 GCA_964564335.1 uncultured archaeon | reverse complement strand
GAGGTCTCATGTCACTAAACGGTCATCATCTTTTCAACAACAGCTGTTTGAGTATCTTTGATGCCTGGTGTTGTGTGAATATGATGAACAGTAATATCATACAGTTCTTCTAGGTTAGCAACTTCTAAGAGCATGACAATATCGTATCCACCAGTAGTTACCGCTATCTTGGTTGCTTGTGGTATCTTCCTAAGATGTTCTACAACATTATCCGTCTTCCCAATCTCAATTTCCATGAGGACATATGCCATAACGCTTCCTGTCATTTTCTTTTTCACTCCGATTATTATTTGTATTCTCTAATTACGACCAAAGTTTCGATGTGATCAATTCCTTGTATTTTCTGGATTTTTTCCAATATCTTTGTTCTAGTCTTCGCTAAGTTTCTACTCTTGATTGTTAACAAGTAATCTTGAGTTCCTGCTAGTGCTGCTGCCTTCTCTACTCCTCGGATATCAAACAATTCTGGAAGGATGTCACCAACTAGTGGTTTCACTTTGATTAGAACGATTGATCGTACATCTGCAGCCTGGATAGACACTATCCCAATCATAACGAGAATTATGCCGAAGATTGTGAGAATCCACATGAATGAATCACTTTCAATAATACCAAAAGCACCTGGAACCACAGCATTTCCAATCAATGTCACAGGAACACCTAACACTACGGAAATTGCGGAGAGTGAATTAACAATACTCATCGATCCTTTTCCAAGTGCACGCGCGTACATTACCAAAGCTAAGAAGATAGAGACGGAAGAGCCAACCATCATCCAAAGAAGAGGAACAAAATAATCAATCATCACCTGCCAGGAATTTGCTGGCATTATTGTTAGCATCAGGAAACTCATCACTGAATTCAAAACGAGGAGACTCCATACACGCATATTCAGAGAGTCAACACGGAGCCCCGGACGAATTTCGTGCCTCTTTGTTTTTCGCTGGTAGTATGTAACAAAAGCCGATGAAACGTTCATAGGGCCTAAAACAATGAGTAGAGAGGGAATATCGAAACCCCCAGGAGTCGCTCCAACCAAGAGTACTCCGAATAGAATTGATATAATAGACTGAATCTCGATGATTGTGGGTGTATCCTTCTCAGCTAATAAATCGCCTATAAGCAAATAGATGATGACTAACTGTCCATATGGAAGAACATTGGAAGCGTCTGTGGAACCTATTAAGATGTAATAGGATAAGGTGGATATCCCAGCAAAGAATCCAGACGCGATGAGGTATAACATTGGTTTCTTTGGTAGAATACGGAGCCTATCGAAATCGGGATCCAAATTGTACCCAAGGGATTGTCTTCTGCCATTTGCAGTTCGTCTAATACTAACAATCGCAACAATGAGAACAGTTGCAATGAAACTCACCCACTGGGCGAGAAAGCCATAGATTATAGGGTCAATGTCTATCGTATTGATTGCTACTGTATCGAAAGCCACAGAAAGAGTCCTCATGACTCCTGATCCAATAGCAAGTGTATAGAATATCGTAGAACTTGGACGCTTACTGACCGGTCGCTGATTTACACTACTCACTGAAACTGCCCCCCTTGGTTTTGACCACTCACATATTGAACAAATATTGTATGGGATTATTCCTCAGTGGGTTCCTCGGAAGTCTCTTCGACTTCTGAATCATCAGCTTCAATAGTCGTGGGTTCTTCCTCAACCACTTCTTCATCTTCTGGTTCAGCTTCAACAGTTGTGGGTTCTTCCTCAACCACTTCTTCATCTTCTGGTTCAGCTTCAACAGATTCAGCAGATTCTGGTTCTACATCTTTTTCAGACTTCTTACGTTTCTTTGACCTCTTCTTTTCAGAGGTCACATTACGTTGTGCTAGAATGAATTCATCAAATGTAAGTCTCTTTCCGGATTGAAGTTTCTCAACAGCTGTTTCAACGCGCTCACGTTCTTGCTCTTTCTGCTGAACACGATGCTCCTCTCGCGCGATTTCTCGTTTATCGACAGTTTGTTTGCGGAGTTTTGTTTGGATTTCATCAATCTGAGTTCTTTGATCCTTAAGACGGGCTTCGCCTTCTTTGACCTTCTTGAGCCATTCTACGAAGTTCTTATGAGCTGTGTCAGCGCTCTTCTTATATTCTTCAAGTTGGGGTCGAATTCTGACTACTTCTTGATGGTGTATCTGTGATTGCTCTGAGAGGGTCAATACCTTTTCATGGGCTTCAGATGCTTCTTCTTTCAGTTTTCGTGCCAGACGTCTTAGTTCACTGATTCGATCTTGCTTTTCCTTCTCTTCACCAATCTTGACGAGCTGTGCTTCAATTCGAGCAATCTCTTCGATTATTGATACTTCTTCATCGCGTGAGATCTGCTCAGTTTGTTGACGCCACTCAAGTTCTTCGACACGGCGCATCATTCTCCGTTGGTCATTTGATGGACTTCCTACAAGATTACTACGGAGCTCACGAATTTCATCATAGACGCTCTTTAGTTGAGCGTGGATTGCTCTTCGTTTCTCCTTTGCCTCGTTAATCTCTTTGTTAATACGGTCTCTCTCTTCTCGCTCTGCTTTAACAGACTCAATAAGAGCTTTCACTTCTTTGTTATGCTCGTCCCTAATTTGTTTGTACTCACGCATTTGGTCTCTATCATGACGAAGTACTTCAAGTTCTTCTCGAGCTTGTGTCTTCAACTCACGGAACTTTACCCGTAAGAATTCGACATCTTCTATTGTTTCAGCTGTTTCTGTCAAACTTCTTTGACCTCAGAATTTCGTTTTACTAACCCTGCAAAGCAAGGCGGATTCCGTTCATCTCTGCGATTTGATTCGTCGGAGGCACGTAAACTAAGTTCCCCCCGCAAGAATCCCGCTTAAAAGGTTTATCATGGGAACAGCATTCTTATTCATTTCCAAGCAGTTCTACATGGTTCTTTCATATCGTAGAAATAACATCAGCGATGTATGCAGAAATATTAAAATCGGTTACTTGCTGCAGACCTGTCCACCCAGGTGTTGCATTTGCTTCTAGCACCCAGAGGTTTCCCTTTTGGTCGGGAATGATGTCCACACCGACGATATAACCCTTGACCGATTCAGCCGTTCGTAATGCTAAATCAATTACATCAATATCGTTCTTCTGGGGAATTCCACCAGTATGAATATTATTGGTAATCCCTTCGCCGCCAACACGTTTCATTGAAGAAATAACTTCACCATCAACCACTAACGCACGAATATCATAACCTGGACTTTCTACGAACTCCTGAAGAATAAAAGCTCCTTTACCAAACAGTTGACTATGAAATTTGAGATAATCATAGATATGGTCTCGATCAAAATCTCGATCAATTAGAAGTACGCCATTTCCTCCAAACCCTGTAATTGGTTTGAGTACGCATGGAAAATTCGCTCTTACAAATTCTGCTGAATCTTCTATTGATTCAGTAATTAAAGATCTTGGAACAGGTAATCTTGCAGAAATTAGCTTTCTCATAGTTTCAGCTTTGTTCCTCATGAGAAGGATAGATGGAACTGAGTTGATTACATTGACTCCTAATTCGGTAAGAGCAGAGAGTAGTCCAACACGATTGAAGAAAGCACCGATATCATTTGCACCCAAATCAAGAATGAACATGACATCGAGATCTGTTAGATCTTGTCCATCATAGGTTATCTCATGTTTTTCGGTTGACCCCCAACGAAGAACCTTCCAAGGTAAGATATGATGTACCTCCACACCCAACCTCTTGAAGGCATCGTCAAGACTTTCAACCCTACGTGACCAAGGATCAGATGAGAAAAGTCCAATCTTTGAGATTCGTTGTGTTGTCAAGCTATCACCAAATAGAATCATATAATATCCCTAACACGGACCTTTTATGTTCTCTTGAATAGTGATTACCGATGAATTCCATGAAGCTCTTCTCCGAATCTGAACGTGAAACCATAAGCAATCATCTTCAAGAAAAAAAAGGGAGCTATCTTATCACTTTCCGCAACAAACATGGTCCAACCAAGCTTAAGCAACTGTGGACAGAGATGCTAGAAGATTTCGCTGAAGTCGTATCCTGTCTTAGTTGGTGGTCCAGCAACGGGGGAAATATCGGATTATTAGAATGTGAAACTGTGGGAGGTATGAATATCTATGGGCAGTGGGTTCTTGATGATAATCAAGAGTTGATTGCAATTCGAGAAGTGGATGAGGAGGACCTTATTAATATCCGAGATGGATTTGATGCTGGTTCTGTAATGTCTTCTGAAATGCGAGCGATGAGAATAGGAGACTCAGGTGGAGCAAAGGAATAATTTTCCTAGTCGACTGTCAAAGTTTTAGATAGATTTCGGGGCATGTCAGGATTTATACCAAGGTCCACTGACAGGAAATAGCTCAAGAGTTGAAGTGGAATAACATCCAAGATTGGATTGATTAGCACATCAGATTTTGGTACGACAAGGTAGTCATGTTTATTGTCGATATAATGTTCGAGTTTTTCTTCATGTTCACCAATGATAATTGTCCTACCATACCGTGCTCGTACTTCGTTGATATGATTAATGACCATCCAAGAATCTTTGGGAGTGGTTACAAAGATAACAGGATATTCGTTGGTCACAATGCTCAATGGTCCATGTTTGAATTCTGAAGAGTACATTCCTTCACAGTGGTTGTAACAAATCTCTTTGATTTTCAGAGCACCCTCGCGGGCGACTCCATCAGTGAATCCGTATCCAAGGCAGTACAAATCCTTGACATCCAACATCGTTCTTGCAAGGTTCTTGGTGAGGATCCCTGTTCTATCAATGGTTTCCTGAGTAAGTCGTGGGAGATCATTTTTGAGCATATTGATGAATGATTTTGCCTCTGATGGGTCAATGTGACCATTGTACTCACCAAGCTTAGCTGCGAGGTATGAAAATATGATTGTCTGTGAATAGTATGTCTTTGTGGCAGGAACTGAAACCTCGTATCCACACGCCATCGGGATATATGAGTCAGCTTGAAACATGAGTGCGCTTCCGATTACGTTCAGAATTCCTAAAGCTTTACCGTAATTATTCTCTTTGATGAGTTTTAACACATTCATGATATCTTTGGTTTCACCACTCTGGGAAACAAGAATGCTTACACTATCATCATTCATAGTTTGTCCATACATATGCTCAAATTGCCCTCCAAGGCCATGAATGATTGGGATCCCCGCCAGCCTGTTGAAATAATATGCACCAACAATGCTTGCATTATACGATGAACCACATGCGACAAGAAAATGACGTGAAGCATCTGCAAGCATCTTAATCCATTCATCACTATATCGACCTTCAAGTACACCCATCACATCTTGGACAACTTTCGGCTGTTCATTAATCTCTTTCAGCATGAAATGCGGGAATCCACCCTTTTCAGCTGCTCGAGCATCCACATTGGAAATCTCGGGTTTCCTGTCTAATTGCTTTCCATCTTCAATTCTATAGACTTTCACGTCATCATGAGTTAGAACAAGCATCTCACCATCTGCCAGATAGATTACATTATTCGTGAGTGGAAGAACTGATGGGAGATCACTGGATACAATCGTTGCATTTTCTGCTACACCAGCAACAAGTGATGAGCCCATTTTAACAGCGTAAATCTCAGGTTCATCTGCTCGTCCAACTGCATATGCAAAAGCTCCATGCAAGTCGTTAGTGGATTTACGAACAGCTTCAAACATGTCTCCAGTCTCTTCATAGTACTTGTCAACAGCATGAACGCAGAGTTCCCCATCATTCTCCGAACGAACAATGTGACCTGATTTAATATAGCTCTGTTTTAGTTCAACGTAATTGTGGATATTCCCGTTATGCGCTCCGTAGAAAACTTCCTCACAACCAAAATGTGGTTGGGCATTGACTTTAGTTGGGGATCCATATGTGGCCCATCGAAGCTGAGCGATACCCCTATCGCCCCTCATCTTAGAAAGACCTAATAGTTGATCGACTTCATCAACCGTGCCAACGTCTTTCCTGAGGTCGACTGAACCATTACGAACAGCAGCAACTCCTACAGAGTCATAGCCTCTATATGTGAGTTTGCTGCTACACCTGATAAGTAACTCCCCAATTTCATCAGAATCGCGAGTTACAATTCCTGTGATTCCGCACAAATTATTACCTCAGTTGGTAAAGACAGCGGTTGAATCTTTGTTATCGATAAAAGATTTGTGTCTTGACAAGACCTGTACGGTTAAGTTATCGAAAGATGACAAGTCGAAGACCTTTTAGGGGTGATTTGAGATGAGCCATGAAGAGAGAGAGAGAGGCCCAAGGTAATGGGTAAACAAAAAAGAATGGCATTGCTATTGCATCCGTTCCGAAGAGAGTTGTATCAGGTACTTTGTTCCAATCCTGGTACATATCTGCTTGAACTAGTTGATATTCTAGAATCACCTTTAGGTACTCTAACCTGGCACCTTCGAATCCTCGAACGAGAGGGCCTTGTCAAATCAATAAAATTCGCAGGTAAGCGACTATACTTTCCAAAGATGTTACGTTCACAAGAAGCAGAGAAGGCATATCTCACGATGCGCAGTGAAACGGCACAGAAAGTCTTTTCCTTTGTTGTTAACAATGCAGGATGCTACCAGGAACAGATGGCAGAGAGTTTGGGGGTCCACCATGATACAGTCAGGTGGCATGTAAGCCGTATGGAAGAGGTCGGACTCATCAAAGTCGTTCGTGAAGGTAGGAAAAAACGTCACCACTTGGCTGAGCTGGGAGAAGCCCTTATGAAAGGCAGCCTCAATACGATTACAGAAGCTTACGTAATGTTTCTCATGGAGAAACTAGAAGATGGTTGTCTTAATCCGGATATTGTGGAATCAACACCCGAACACGTCACTATACGAATAGATTGTCCCGAACGTGGCAAAGATTGCTTCATCACTATCAATTTGAAAGATTGGAAATTCCAACTTGTCGATGAAGAGGAGGGACAATCTGTAATCGATGAGGAAACGTTAGAATCTGATGCACGCTAGTTCGAAACAGTTGTGTCAAGAACCAATCGGACTTTTTGTGCTATTTCTTCAGAATCGGGTCCACGACATACGACAGCAAGTAAGCGTGTTTCATCAACTCTTGTTATCACTAATTTCATATCAGGTGTATCGATAGAAATTGTATTTGTTGTCTCAGAGTAGGTCAGACCATTGGCATATAGAGATGCGACCATTCCAGAAACTTCGATAGCATCATTGAATCCTACTGAGCCAAGAGGGAGACCTTCAACTGTGAGTAATATTGCTTGAGTGACATCAGGAATTTGTTCGACAATTGTTCCAAGAATGGTCT
>CAZMBV010000108.1:0-8694 GCA_964564335.1 uncultured archaeon | reverse complement strand
TAGGATGCAGTTCATAGAATTTTACGCTTTCTATTTCATTGGTTTTTTACCTGCAATCTTAATTCCATACATCATTGTAAGACTGACAAGTAGGGGAAGTGAACGATTTATTGAATGTTATTCCATCATGGCCATAGGAGTGATAGTTGAACAGATATGCGCACTGTACATTGGGATTCAATTTGGAAATGCAGCAGATTTCTACATGAACACAACACTATTGTTTTCTCCTGCGGTGGTTCTAATGAGCATCGACCTCGTAAGACAATTTCTCGTTATTAGAAGAAAACTACCCCCACCTGTCACAATTGATATCAAGTGAAAAATCATTAATAGGAAAGATAAGAAGCAGATTACCTAGACGCATTGTTATTACCATAATCAACCGCAACTTCTGTACTGACTAGGATTTCTATAGAAAATGGATATTCATGCTATTGTTTATTGAAAATCACAATGATGTGGGTTCCCGCATCAATTGCACCAGGTTCCTTGCAGAAGTCTAGTTCCCATTTCAGGAACATGTTCCACTTGTCAGGGTCTTTCGATATATCCATCAGATACTCTTCATTTGACAGACCACTTGAGAGAAAGTTCGAAGAAGATACATCGAGAATTTTAACTGGATGTTTCAGTAGGATTTCTTGAAATTCACTATATCTATACATGTGGCACTGATGTGTTCCCTTATTGGCTAAGTCACCAAGGACATCACCAGTTCTGGTTAGTTCGTCGAACTTGCCAAGACTGATATCTTGCGGATTGAAAACATAGTTGATTAGATGATGATATGTTCCCAAGCATGACATGATACTACTGAGGACAACACCCCCTGTTTTAGTAACGCGGAGCATTTCTTCAAGAGCCTGATCAACGAACTCAAAGACATAACTAAGTGGTCCTCCAAAGCAGACAACAGCATCGAACGTATTATCCTGAATCCCTTCTAGATTGATGATATCTCGTTTCTTTCGCCACTCCACAGAATCCTCAAAACCTGCTTGTTCAAGCTTTTCCTTGTTAAGCTTCAATTGATTTTCAGAGATATCTACGATTGAAATCTTAGCTCCAAGTTTGGCTAGTTCAATTGTAAATCTTCCAGGTCCAGGTCCAATCTCGAGGACACTATCACCTTTCTTGATGTATTTCTGCAGGTAATGGTTACTGATATAGAATTGAACCTTACCGATTGGATCTTTATCTAGTCGTTCCCATTCGCTTTGAGTTGGATCATCAAAGTGACTCGTGATTATCTCTGGGTCGTACTTTGGCACTCTTCTTCTCCTCTCCATTGCCATAATTGTAGATGAGGTTCTACTAAAAGAATATGGCCGACTCTGATTAACCTCACTAGTTACAAGAGATTTATGAGGTAGACGTCTGGACTGAAATGTCGAGTAGTATGGAGCGATATTCATAATGTCGGACAAGAAACAGGCCATATTAGAGATAGAAGATATGGTGAACAGAGAGACCCTTGCATGGAACACAAAAGATGTTGAGCTACTTATTTCCATCTTCCATCCTGATATGGTATGGCCTTGGCCAAAGCATCCGCAGGCACATGATCCTATGGATTGGATAATGGAATGGGGTCGTTTTGATTATGGTCGCTGGAAGAAAGGTTGGCAGGATTTGTTTGACACGCACAAACTGATTCGAAATGATCGTGTAATCAAGAAGATTGAGGTCTCTCAAGAAGGTGATGGTGCCTTCGCGGTTGTTGATATCGATACACTCTGGCGCAATGGTGATGGGAAGGATAACCACTGGAAAGGTCGGACCTGCAAAATCTACACTCGCGTACACAATGAGTGGAAGATGATTATGCAGACTGGTGTCCTCATATATGATGATGTTATGATCTAAAATTGCTCAAATTTGGTCTCTCCGAAGTCTTAAGAGGCACTTCGTACATTATTTTGAAATACAATTTTACGAGAAGGAGAGATAATGAAGAGAAAGATTGTCAATCTAGCTCTCTCATTCATAGGACCTATTGCATTGATTGTAATACTTTCAATGCCCATTGGACCTTTGACTGGGGGATTAGGTATAATTCAACCCGTTGGCGGTATCTTCGACAATGGTGCTCCTGAACCTGGGTCTCAAACAATTACTCTAACAGGTCTGGATGCTGAAGTTGAAGTAGTAATCGACTACCTGGGAATCCCACATATCTATGCTGAGTCAATTCACGATGCTATGATGGCGTTAGGGTACATGCATGCAAGAGATAGGCTGTTTCAAGTAACGATGCAGAATTTTGTTGCGGCGGGAAGAATCAGTGAGATTGTCGGCGGCTATGCTAACAGTTCAGATATGTTCTATCGGGCAATTGGACTCAAACGATCTGCACAAGCATCGCTTGATTGGTATGAGGCAAATGCAGGTACCTATCCTGAAGTGGCTGAAGAACTTGATGCTATCAATGCTGAAGTTGAGGGTGCGAATGCCTTCATTCGAACGTTAACTAGTGCAACTATGCCTATGGAATTCAAGGTCCTTGGTTATACTCCTGAGCTATGGACACCCGTTGACTGCTTTGTCAATGCTAAGATGCTTACATGGGGATTATCGGGTTCAATTATGGATTTCCAACGTCAGTGGATTCGAAACTCCCTTGATAATGACAGCATGTATAATGACCTGTTTCCGGACCTTATGCCCTATACAATTCCGATTGTGCAAGAGCAGGTCAACATCAGTTATGTTGATTATCCACTTGCTCCAGGAATGGCTCCCGCTACTGATGACCCTGGTCAATATACTAGTATGGCTCTTTCGGGTGAGGCTGTAATTCCTGAGGACAAATTGGAAGCACTAATCACTAAGATGAATGATGTTATCAAACCATTAGGAGATATGCAATTTGTTGGCAGTAACAACTGGGCGATTAACGGATCAAAGTCATCAACAGGTATGCCTATTGTGGCTGGAGATCCTCACCTAACATTGCAAGCTCCATCCGTCTGGTATGAAGCTCATATTGTCGTTCCTGGTGAGCTTGATGTTACTGGTACAACTTTCCCTGGTCTACCTGCAATTCTGATTGGTCACAACGATCATGTGGCTTATAGCTTTACTAATGTTGGCGCAGATGTTGCTGACGTTTTCGTTGAACAACTCAATCCAGCAAATCCCGACCAGTATATGTACAATGGCGCATACAGAAACTTCACTATCCATCAGGAAGATATCCACACAAAGGAAGGTACGGTTATTCCATTCAATGTCAAGGAATCCGTTCATGGCCCTTGCATTGATTCCATATGGACAACCTACAACTTAGACAGTGAGGACAATCCGAACTTGGCAATGACATGGACTGGTTCAGGTGTGACTCACGAGATGATTGCAGCTGGGTTGTTCATGAAAGCTGATAATCTTGATGAGTTCATTGACGCAATGTATTGGTGGGATAGTCCAGCTCAGAACTGTGTCTTTGGTGATGATGCTGGTAATATTGCAATGCTAGTAGTCGGACGCTTTCCAGTGCGAGCTGGATATACAGGGGAATTTCCCGTCACTGCTCTTAATGACTCAGTTGGAATGGTGAGTAATATCCCTTATGCCTACAACCCACGAGAGATCAATCCTTCGAGAGGATTTGTTCAATCTGCAAACCAAAGAACAATAGCTCCCGACAATTATGGCTACGATATCTTAGGTCCTCAGGCTAATGGATATCGAGCAAGACGAATCTTCTATCTTTTGGACAATAATGACGGTATATCGGTGGATGATATGAAACGGTTTCAGGCCGATGTTGTCGAGGTTCGGGCCGAAGTCATTATTCCATATGTCATTAATGCATGGGATTCTGTAGGAGATGGAAATACAACAATTAGTGATGCTGTGGACCTCTTACGTACCTGGAACTACGACATGGAGCCAGACTTGGTCGCACCAACAATCTGGATGTACCTTCTTGATGCTATTCATGAAGAAACATTCGATGAGATCAGTTCTGTTGATCCTGCAATACCTCTCTCGCGGACACCAATCTTAGAGGAGTTTATAGTGACGAATAATCCCTACTACTTCGACGACCACACAACGGTACCGGTTGAAACAAGGGATGAGATTCTTGTTCGATCTCTCTTCTCAGCGATTGATACACTTTCAGCTGAGTGGGAGAATGAACCCAATTGGGTGTATGGTAACCGTCACATCATCTTCATCGATCATCTCGCAGGATTTACCTACATTGGAGGTGGTCCACGCAGAGGTCAAAACACAATCGATGTTGCCAGTGGTTGGATTGTGACACACGGACCCTCTACCAGACTCATAGCAGACCTAAGCAATATTGAGATATCCTATATGGCATATCCAGGTGGACAAAGTGGGAATATATTCAGTCCTCACTGGGAAGATAACTTTGCCCTTTGGAACTCATTCAATAACGTCACCAAGCAACACGGATATCATGTGATGTACTTCTATACGACAGCTGATGCGTTTAGAAGTGCAGATACGAATGATTCTATGATAGAGAGGACTATCACCTTTGTTCCATAGGAGGTTATGAAATGGGAAAAATAGATGATACAATACCTGATATCGGATTCTTGGCTGCATTAGTTCTTACCATTGTCTTCGGTCTAGCTCTTCAGTTAGCTGGGGATTGGAAACTGATGCTCATCGCTGGCGCATTGGGTGCTTTGTTTGTTAGAAGAACCAGGATAGCCTTCTTGGTAGGATTTCTAGGAGTGGGCATCGCATGGAGTATCCTCTTTGTCTATCTGTCAATAACTGCTCAAGCAATGGCTGTAGCTGACATATTCATAGGTCTTCTCGGTCTCTATGGACTTGGAATTTTGGTCATTGTGATCAGCGTTCTGATCGGGGCTTTGTTAGGTGGGTTTGGAGGAATACTGGGGCGGTCTCTCTATGAACTTTTAGACGAGTTCCTCCCATCTGATTCTGAGGAGAAAAAATCCTCACTCCCTGAACCAGAGCCAGTGGAAGAAGAAGTTACAACTGAAGAATAATCTTTGAATTGCTGTGGCACTTGTTGCCACGGCTTCTCATTTTTTCTTTCTGAACATGAAGATAGCTGTTAGAAGAGATGCTATACCTAGCAAGCCAACAAGAAAAGTGAAAGAAGAACCGCTTCTTGAGATATGTTGGATACTACCCTCGACTTGTTTCATGAAAATTGAATCATTGTAGTAGATGATATACCATATACCCTCACTTGGAATCTCGACACTCCAAGAGAGTTCAAACACACCTTTTCTTTCATACAATGATGTTGTCGAAAGTTTATCAATCCAGAGTTCATAACCTGCGGAATCAATAATCAGAAAATCAATTCCATCAAGTAACCAATTATCATACTTCGTCTGGTCCCCTATGAAGAGATCACCATTACTGGTCAATGTGAACTCACCAGAGAGAGTATCACCTGCAAGACAGCTGATGGGAATAGATTTCCAAGAAACCGATTCCAATAAAAAATTATGAATTGCTAAGGGTCGCTCACTAGATGTTTCTAAATTGTACCCTGCGGCAACATTTGCAACTAGAAGGAATATCAAAGCCAAGGGGAGTATGTATATCTTTTTTTTCAAGGGATTACTATCCACGCTTCTACTTCTCATGGGGGAAGATTATTTCTCTGATTCTCTTGTTTGTTTCTATCATCAGAATTCTTCTCGTTTGAATCTCCATATAGAAATTATAGTCAGGATTATGATGAAAAACACGGTAGCTACCATCGTTGTTCCAATAGGAAGTGCAGGGCTCGGATTAAACGTCATTGGTGAACTAAGTCCCCCAATGTAAATCTGTGAGAGAATCCAAAGCCCAAAAGGTGTAAGCTCACCAATATACTGCATAGGTCCCAATTGGTAGGCAAGTAACATCAAAAAGAATGGAGGTCCCATGACTTCTCCCTCTTTGTCGAAGAATGTTCCAAGACAAATTGTGAAGAACTGTAAGAAAATCACCCAGAGAGCTAATGGTACTAATCCCAGGAAGAATGTGAAAGGTGTTGTGCCACCTGATAGCAGAAACATCAGGATAAATACGACAACTCCCGGAATGAAGACTAATGATACTGTCAGATTGATTGCGTTTGGAAATAGCTTGGCTACAATGAATGCTGTTCTTGATAGAGGCTTCGAGAGAACCCAGGCTGCTGATCCAGTTCTCTTCTAGGATGAACTCCTGTGAAGCTATGATTGTTGCAATGGTCATGAAGATTGAACCCATGAGCACAAACATGACCAATCCTATCTCTGGTCCCGCTACTGCACCACCTACAACTATGAATGAAAGAACAATGGACCATATCAAGGCTTGTTTCCACCAAGCTGTTGAGCCAAACCAAGCAGTGAACTCTTTTCGAACCATATTTGAAAGTCCCATACGCCAGCCATATTCTTCCACCAGAATGAATTCTTCCCGTTCAGTCACTCTTATCATCCTCCACCATTCGCAGGAAGACCTCTTCCAATTCGTAATGTTTCAGTCCAAAATTAGTGATGTTTAGATTGGAATCTTCGAGAATCATCCGCAGTAATTTTTTCTTGGCGGTACTATCATCTGACACTGTTATAATCCATTTCGTCTTTTCTTCTTTGACTTCAGATGTAATCCCCGCTATCCACGATTCATTCAACAAACGTACTTCTGATTTACTTGCATCTCCTTCCATTGTTATGGTGTAGGCAATACCCTCAGTTCCAGTAAGTAATTCTTCTATTGGTGCTTGTGCAATTAGTTTTCCCTTATTCAGGATGGCAGCCATGTCACTAACTCGTTGTACGTCATCGAGAATGTGTGTGCTGTAGAAGATTGTTGTTTCCTTACGAAGTTCTTCCATGATGCTTAGTACTTCTTCTCTTCCTTGAGGATCTAGACCTGCCGCAGGTTCATCAAGAACTAGCAGATCAGGATAGTTAAACTGGGCTTGTGCCATTCCAAGTCTTTGCATCTCTCCTCCAGAGAACCCTTCGACAGGACGGTCCGCTTTTTCTTCCAGACCAACTAATTTTATGAGCTTGTCAGCTCTTTTTTCAATCATTTCCTTAGGTCCTTGATAATAGAACCGTGCGGCAAAACTGAGTGTTTCTCTGGCGCTAAGTTCTTTGTAAAACTGAGGTTGCTGCGCAAGATAACCAACCTTCTTACGAATTGCTGTATTATTTTGAAGAATATCTAGACCGAAAATTGATCCAGTGCCACTGGTGGGTTTCGTTAACCCGAGTAAGAGTTTGATTGTTGTAGTCTTTTCGGCACCATTCGGACCTAGAAATGCAAAAATAGAATTCTTTGGCACGAGCAAGTCTAAAGAATCAAGTGAGAGAACTTCACCATAATCCTTGGTCAAACCAGAAGTCTGAATAACATATTCCTGACTCATTTCGAACTTCTCCTGTTCCTTTATTATATTACTGAACTAGTATTTGCATTCTTTATCTAGCAAAATCTCGTGTATAGCTGGTTCAATAAAAAGATTTAACTATGGTTAATATATATCTCGTTTTGTCTGAGGGAAGGTCTTTTATCTTAAGAACCTCGGCGATTAATCGGAAATCACATCTGTTAGGTGAAAGGAATGCATCGAGAGATTACAAAGGGAATTTACTACATTGGCGTTGATGATCATCATACAGAACTATTCGAAAATCTCTGGTCGATACCATTTGGTGTATCATACAACAGCTACCTGATTGTAGATGAAAAAATTGCTCTTGTTGAAACTGTGAAAGGACCTTGGTCCGATGAATGGTTGAACAATATTCGTGACCTTATCGACCCTTCAAAAATTGATTATATCATTATGAACCATATGGAACCAGACCATACCAGTTCACTTCCTGACATTGCAAAACTAGCACCTAATGCAATAATGGTGTATACTCCAAAAGCTGCACCTATGCAGAAATCATTTTACGACGTTCCATTACAAGAGAAATTGGTTGAAGATCTCGAGGAACTCAATCTCGGTTCTAAAACTCTCAAATTTGTTCATGCTCCGTTCCTTCACTGGCCTGAGACCATGTTCACCTATGTTGTTGAGGATGAGGTTGTTTTCTCTTGTGATGCCTTTGGTTCATTCGGAGCACTGAATGGAAAACATTTTGATGATGAAACTGATTTGCGTTTAATTGAAAAAGAAAGTAGACGTTATGTGTCTGCCATAATTACTTCATATTTCAAATTCGTACAGCGTGCACTTGATAGAGTGAAAGAACTCGGTATTGGAATCAAAGTTATTGCCCCGAGTCATGGCCCAATCTATAGAAAGAATCCCATGTGGATTGTGAGTAAGTATGATGAATGGACTCGTCCAGAACTTGAGAAACACTGTACCATCTGTTATGGCACAATGTATGGGTATACTCATCGTATAGCAATGAAACTCAAGAAAGAACTTCTGGAACTTGGTGTTGAGGTGAAGTTGCACAATGTTTCCTATAGCGATTTGAGTGATATGATCGTGGACTCAGTTCGTGCAAGTGTACTTGTCATTGGAACTCCAACCTATGATGCTCACCCATATCCTAAGGTCTGGGGATTCGTCAATGAAGTAAAAGGCAAGCGATTCCCAGTTAATACGATTGCATTATTCGGGACTTATGGCTGGGGTGGAGGCGGAGTCAAGAAACTTCAGCAGATGTTCGCTGACATGAGGAAAGAGATTCTTGAACCGATTATTCGTGTTAAAGCTCGTGCAAG
>CAZMBV010000107.1:0-8879 GCA_964564335.1 uncultured archaeon | reverse complement strand
CAGTTCTGGAAAAGAAGATCTCTACTTCTAGTCTTCAGGACCATGTAGATATTGATATTCTTGTCAATGGCGACCGTTTAGTTCTCTCACATGTGAAACGATTGTTCCGAGTTCAGATGTCTAATTCGGCGGATATACCTCCGGTAAAAGAAAAATAAGAAATGGTAGCCCCGCCAGGATTCGAACCTAGGTCCAAGAGACCAAAACCCTCGATGCTGGACCACTACACCACGGGGCTATTTTGTCAATCCAAAGGGTATTCCTTTCTTCAAGATGTCGGTAGGTACCTTCTCACGCCATCTCTCAAGAAAGGCTGTCTCTTCGATGTGTTGTTTGCCATCCATTCGTAAATTATCTGGGAGCATGCATGCAATCCCATCAATTACAGGATACCATCTACCACATTTATTACATCTAATCAGTGCATCATCAATCTCTTCGATATCTTCTCCTTCTGATTCCACTATATGTGACTTGTAGACCTCAAGATTGAGTTTGCTTCTACAGTCACTTGCTGGACACGCTAGGATATCCATGAGCCAATGCTTCACTTTGATGTCACTCCTGTGGCTTGTCGTCGTTTCATCAATTATGGTTAAAAATCATTCTGACCATGAACCTCAAAATTTTGTTCAACCCGAAAGCTATTTTGGTGAAATACTCTGCCTCCAGACCCAGTGTACACTGGAGACAAAACTGATGGAGTACAAACATCCCTGGATTCCGATTACAAAGGATACAGAGAAAGAGATGCTTGCTTCTATTGGAAAGAAGAGTTTAGAAGATCTTTTCTGTAATATTCCTGAGAAATTCAGAGTCAACAATAATCTTAAACTTCCAGACTCTCATTCAGAATTCGAAGTATCTGAAAGAATACAAGAACTTGCTGGAAAAAATAAAACAGCTTCTGATGGTAGCGTGTTTCTTGGAGCAGGTGTTGGAATGCACTATATTCCTGCCATTGTACCTGCATTAGCTGGAAGATCTGAATTCGTGACATCTTACACAAGTTATCAAGCTGAAATCAGTCAAGGGATGCTCCAAACCCTATATGAATATCAGAGTCTTCTCGCTGAAATACTCCAGATTGATGTTGTTAATTCTTCAATGTATGATATGTCGACTGGCGTTGCAGAAGCTGCCCGAATGGCAGCTCGAGTAAAAAAGAACCGGTCGAAATTCCTTGTTCCCGGGACAATCAATCCAGAGCATTACAATGTCATTCACACTTACACAGAACCTGCAGATATTGAAGTTGTCAAAATTGACTATGATAAAAAATCAGGTTTAATGGCTCTTTCTGACCTTGAATCAAAGATGGATGAGGAAGTCGCAGGAGTCTATATTGAAACTCCTAGTCATCTTGGATTCATTGAAACTCAAGTTGATGAAATTGCACGAATTGTGCACGAAAAGGGATCGCTCCTTGTCGCAGGTGTTGATATTCTCTCTCTTGGTGTCCTACGACCACCTGGAGATTATGCTGCGGACATCGTGGTTGCAGAAGGTCAACCTCTCGGTTCTCCTGTAAGCTATGGGGGACCATTACTGGGGATTTTTGGTTGCATAAATGATAGAAAATTGATTTATCAGCTGCCTGGTCGTTTGGTTGGATTAACTCAGACTGTGGAAGAACCCTACGAGGATGGATATGTCCTTACACTTAGTCCTAGAGAGCAACACATACGCAGAGAAAAAGCTACGAGCAATATTTGCTCTAATCAAGCGCTTGCTGCAGTTACTGCTGCAATCTATATGTCAGTGCTTGGCCCCTCTGGAATTGAGCAGATTGGTGAAACTATTGCTCTAAAAGCAAATTATGCTGCAAAGAGATTAGATGTCATTAATGGAGTCAATGCTCCAGCAATTGGTGAATCGATATGGAAAGAATTTGTCGTTCAGTTCGAGAATGGAACTACTGCTCATCAGGTCCATGAAGGTCTTTTGCATCATGGGATTCAAGGTGGTAAGATACTGAATAATGAATTTCCCGATCTAGGTGAATCGATGTTATTCTGTGTCACTGAAATTCACACTCAGCAAGATATTGATACTATGGTGCAGACGGTTGAAGAAATCGTTTCAGGGGGAGGTGCGACCAAATGAGTGGCGGATCAGAAAGATCCATGAGTCGACAGGCAAAGTGGGATGAACCTCTCCTCTTCAATCGAACAAATCCCGGCGTCATTGCGCACAGATTTCCTACTCCAGAAGATCATATTCGTAAACAGGTAGGAAAACTTACAGATATCATTCCAAAATCCATGGCACGTAAGAATCCGCCTAAGCTTCCTGAGGTTTCTGAACCTGCGATAGTGCGCCACTTCACTAGACTCTCTCAGATGAACTACTCTGTCAGTCTTGGCACATATCCTCTTGGAAGTTGTACCATGAAATATAACCCCGAACAGAACAATGTAGCTGCAGCACATCCTGGCTTTGCGTGGATACACCCTCTACAAGATGTTTCCACAACTCAAGGTGCATTAGAACTAATGTGGGAACTAGAGCAATGGTTAGGTGAAATCACTGGAATGGATGCGGTCACTCTTCAACCAGCAGCGGGGGCTCAAGGTGAGTGGACCGGGGTGATGATGATGCGCGAATATCATCGCTGTGTAACACAACAATGTGAACAAAGAACTGAGATGCTTATTCCAGATGCAGCACATGGAACCAACCCCGCATCCGCTGCAATGGCTGGATACAATGTAGTTGTTATTCCCTCAAGCAAAGAAGGTCTTGTTGATCTTGATGCATTGAAAGCAGTTGCTGGACCAAAAACAGCAGGACTTATGCTTACTAACCCCAATACCATTGGAGTCTTTGAGAAAGATATCGAAGAGATCACGGGAATCGTTCATGATGCTGGTGGTCTGGTTTACTATGATGGCGCAAATTTCAATGCAATAATGCACAAGGTCAGACCTGGTGATATGGGCTTTGATGTTGTTCACCTGAATCTACACAAGACCTTCTCAACGCCTCACGGAGGTGGAGGACCCGGAGCCGGTCCTGTTGGAGTCAAGAAACCACTTCAAGAATTCCTACCTATTCCAAGAATTGTAAAAACAGAGAATGGCCTATTTGATTTTGATTATAATCTTCCCAAATCTATCGGTAAAGTGAAATCATTCTATGGTAACTTCGGTGTACTTGTAAGAGCATATGCTTACTCATACTCACTTGGTAGAGAGGGGCTCAAACGAGCCTCTGAGATTGCAGTATTAAATGCAAATTACGTAGCCCATCATGTAAGGAAGATTCCTGGTTTTACGCTTCCATTCTCTCAGGATGCCCCTCGAATGCATGAATGTGTTATCTCTGCGCAGGAGCTAAAGGAAACAACTGGTGTTAGTGCAATGAATGTTGCAAAACGTCTGCTCGACTTTGGTGTGCACTCTCCAACAGTATACTTCCCGTTAATTGTATCTGAAGCTCTCATGATTGAACCAACAGAAACAGAGTCCAAACAAGAACTGGACTTCTTTATTGAAGCACTTCGTCTGATATCAAAAGAAGCGCATGAAAACCCAGAGATAGTAAAAACTGCACCACATACCACAGCTGTTCGCCTACTTGATGAATATCGCGCAGCACATCCAAAAACTCTTACCCTCTCGTATAAGATGTATCAGGAGCGTCTTGCTAAAGGAGAAGAAGAAGGATGATTCTAGAACGTGCAGCTGGGAAACATACCATCTATCTTGAGGTAAAAGAAATCGGAAATGATCTGCTCATTTCGATTCATGGTGGTGATGAACACCATATTGGTGGTGTTGCAATTGCATATGTTACTCCGAGTCATTATCGAGATGCATCGACAGTAAGTCTAAGCTCCTTAACATTTCCAGGGCATAAGGATTATGTAGTTGCTAATTCCGCAGCTGAAACAATCTGCAAGGTTCTTGAGCGTTCGACAGTAGTAACTGTAGGAATACACTATGATCACGCTACGAAGAATGATATTGATGAGATTATCAAAGCTGTCAACACTCTGGTTGATGAACTCGTGTCGCACTATGCAAAAGCTGAATAGTGCACCCTGATTTGAAACTCTGGGAATAATGTTAGTTAGATTCAAGTCCTTTGGGCCAATTCGTAGGCTGCTAGAGAAGCAGTTGATAGAAGTGGAGGTTCCAGAAGGAGCAACAGTACTACAGGTTATTCAGATAGTTGCTGACTTGGGCGGTTCTGCATTAAAGGATTTGATAATGAAGAATGGGAAGATTGATGGAAATCTGATTGTGATGTTTAACAAGAAGGATGTTTCAACAATTGGAGGTGTAGAGATCTCTGTGTCTGATGGTGATGAGATTGCGCTCCTTCCACACGTTCAAGGCGGTTAGGTGTTGGCATGACAATCAAATTCTATTTAGAAACCTATGGCTGTTCTCTAAACTCGGCGGACTCGGATATTATAGTAGGCACTTTAGCAAACATGGATAGCAATCGCGTTGAATCTATTGATACTGCGGACCTGATAATTCTGAATACCTGTGGAGTGAAGGAACCAACAGAGGACCGAATAATAAGTAGACTTGAAACATTAGCTGTTGAAAATACACCAATAATAGTTGCAGGCTGTCTTCCAAAAATATCCCTGAAAAGGATTGAAAGAGCTCTCCCTAAATTTGCTGCAATAATTGGGCCGCAATCCATCGAATCACTTAGTGATGTAGTACCGAGAGTTCTGAAGGGTGAAGTGGGCATTATTCATCTTGACTCAAACGATGTGTCAAAGCTGAATTGGTTGGAAGGTCCACCAAACAGTGTCGTTTGCACGATTCCTATCTGCGAAGGCTGTCTTGGTAATTGTGCTTATTGTGCTGTAAAATTTGCCAGAGGGGCAGTAAAGAGCCATTCAAAACGAGATATTTTTGATACTGTTGAGAAATGTGTTCGCTCAGGGTACAAAGAGATCCGTATTACATCCCAAGACCTTGGGACATATGGTGTTGATATTGGTAGTAATCTTGTTGAATTGACAACCATGATAGACAAGATTGAAGGATTGCATAAATTTCGGTTAGGAATGTTTAATCCGAACTTGGTGTTAGATTCTATTAGTGAATTAGTTCAGGTAATGAAATCTGACCACTTCTTCAAGTTCTTTCATATTCCATTGCAGTCAGCAAGTAATTCTATTCTTGATGCTATGGGGCGAAAATATACCTTTGAAGAATGGGAGCAAGTTGTTGACACAGTGAGACAGACCTTCAGTGACTCCACCATAGCCACTGATATCATAGTTGGATTTCCTGGTGAAACAGAACAGGACTTCGAATTGACCATGGAAGCAATCTCAAAAGTTCATCCTCCTATTGTCAATATCTCAAAATATGGTGACCGACCTGGAACTGAAGCTTCGAAAGCACTGAATAAAGTCGATACTTTAACCAAGAAGGATCGAAGTCGACGACTAACGGTACTGGTGAATGAAATTCTTGAGGAGAACAATAAATCCTGGATTGGTTGGACTGGTGAAGTTCTAGTAACTCAGAAGGGATCTCGTGGAGGTCTCATGTGTCGTAATCCTTCATACAAACCTATTATCATCAATGATGATATTAAATTAGGTGAAACTACATCAATTCGTATAGTTGATGCTGAAAGAACACATCTATTCGGTGAGGTTATTTCCTAGCATCTATCTCGATATCAACAACTTTACCTGATTTTGCACTTTCTCTTGATGCCTCAACAACCTTGAGGGCACAGAGAGCATCATCTATACTCACTCTCGGAGTTGCCCCTGATTTGATGCAAGATATAAAATCATTGAGAACCTCTCGCACTGGTTCACCATATACCTTGATAGTAGCACCTCTTTCTGGGAGATTTATCGTATCGCTTGCTGCCATGGGCGCTTGCTCAAGATGTTGTATCTTGATAATCTGTCCAAACAAATCAAGCATCAAGGAACCTTCACTACCTGAAACATCCGTGTATCTGCGTCGTCCTGCGTATTGTCGCGAGAGATGGAAGATGTGTTCTGTTCCTGATTCAAAATTGATCATCACTGTTCCACTATTGAATATTCCACTCTGAGTGGCGCCATGTGCATAGAGCTTTGCTTTCCCTTTACTGATTCTCGCCATTATATCAAAGTCATGAACCCCAAGATCTTCGAAGACGTCTCCCAAAGAAGGAATTCTTGCAGGTGGTACTAAACCTCGTCTATCATGGATTACAGACTGAGGTTTCCCAATAGCTCCTGTTTCAATAAGAGCAATCGCTCTCCCTACAATTGGATTATAGATTTCAGAGTGAGAAACTAAGGTGACTATCCCCTTTTTCTTTATAATATCTGCAACTTTCTTTCCATCTTCTAATGTACTTGCCATGGGTTTCTCGATTAATAATCCGCGAATACAATCATACTTTGATGCAACCTCTTTCGCAATCTCCGCATGAGAATGCGTGGGGGTTGCAATGACCACGGCATCCGGGATTGTTTCCTCAATAAGCGCGTGATAATCATCAAATGCTGGAACATTGTATGTTTCTGCCGTCACCTTAGCAATATCAAAAGCAGAATCAGCAACACCGACTAATGAGTTCATATCATTTAGAATTCGTGCATGAATTCTACCCATATTTCCAGTTCCAATGATTCCAATCTTCAAGGATGTCGTTATATTTCACCCCAGGGTAATTCAAGTTGTCCGGGATTGTTTCCTCCTTTATACATTGTCATGAATAAGCAGAAACATACTCTGTAGTAGAAATTTGTGATAGTTTTTCTATTTTGATAATGAAAAGCGGCACTCACTCTCATGAGGACCTTATATCTCAGACAACGTACGTAGTATTGGAACCAAAGTAACACACCTTGCGCGATTTCCCTTCCTTTGGAATCGCACTTCTGCTGCAGTTTCTGCAGTAATCACAGACAAACTCCCTCCCCCGGACCCACTCGTGGACCCAGCATGCTCCCGCCTCTAACGTGCTGTGAGTGGGTCCATTTACATCGATCTTTCAAGTTTCCAATTCATTTTCTAAAACAAAATAGTATCGATAAATGGTCCTCATACAAGATTCAAATAGAACCACAATAGCAAACTACTGTTGTGAAACATATGAATCAGAATATGAAACCAATGGTTGTATTTGATAGCTTTGGCCCTTTCATGGTTGTAGGTGCACCAAAATGCTACAACTCGAAAGGTAAGGCAATTGAATTGGATTCTGTCACAGCATTATGCAGATGTGGAAAATCTGAGGACAAACCATATTGTGATGGGACTCATTCAAAAGTTGATTTTTCCGGAGCGAAAGAACCTGATAGGCGCGAAGATAAAGTAGTAGAATTCAAGGGAAAAGAAATCACTATCTTAGACAACCGAGGAGTTTGTTCCTCTGATGGTACATGCGTACGAGAGAGCCCTGAAGTTTTTCAAAAAGATAAGAAACCCGCCTGGATTTTTCCTGATGAAGGAAGTATACGAAAGACAATAGAAACTATCGAGAAATGTCCCTCTGGAGCTCTCAGTTACAAGATTGGTACACAAAGAATCCAAGATTTAGAACGAGAACCTGCTATCAAAGTAGCAAAGAATGGCCCGTTAGAATTTGTCGGTGGAATTATCCTCATCGATGACCAAGGTTCAAAACCTGAATCAATGGAACATTATACATTGTGTCGCTGTGGTTCATCCATGAATAAACCATTCTGTGATAATAGCCATAAAAAGAGCGGATTTTCTGATGATAAGAACTGATGCCATTCAAACAAGAATCGTGTTAACTAGGCCTCCCCAGTGATTTCGTTATTTAATGACTCTTTACGCAGTACTCGCCGGTGTGAACAAGTTCTTAAGGCATCACTTTGAAAAGAAAATTGCAGGTACACGAAAAGCGAGACGCGCTTTCTATCATCGGAATTATCAATGGTGTTTTTTCAGCATCGCAATTTCACAGAAGGACTATCTAGTTTTGACGACTTGCATACATCGCATCAAGCGAGTGAATAACAATGGGTTATGAAGAACGTGAGCCAATTGAGGCTACCGTGGCAGAACTAAAGCCACGAATGAAGAATGTCACCATTTCTTTCAAGGTGATCAGCATAGGTGAACAGCGAGAGATCGAGTCCCGAAGGGATGGATCTTCACACCGTGTCTGTGATATCACTGTTGGTGATGCTAGTGGAATCGTACAGGTTCCACTCTGGGATGACACTATTGAAGCAGTTGAAGAAGGTTCAACTTATAATCTAACAAACGGTTACACTGGTCTTTTCCGTGGTAACCTACGTCTAAACGTAGGCAGATACGGCAAACTCGAGGCAGCCGAAGAAGCCATAGAAGATGTCAACATGGAAGTTGACATGTCTGCTGAAGAGCACGAAGATGATCGCCCTCGTAGAAGCTACGGTGGCGGTGGTCGAGGCGGTGGCGGCTACGGTGGTGGCGGCCGAGGCGGCGGTGGCTATGGCGGTAGAGATCGCCGAGGCGGCGGTGGCGGCTACGGTGGTGGCGGCCGAGGCGGCGGTGGCGGCGACAGGCGTCGTAGATACTAGACCTTTATCCTAGAAATAATCTAACACAGCACTAGCTGTTTGATTGTGGGCAATCTTATTGGTTGCTCACAAGTTCTTCTTTTTAATCTGGAATTATCAAAACAAGTTTTTTCATGATTTAATCAAATTACAGTCCTTTTTCTTTGAAATGAACCACGTACACAAGTTCATAAGCAATCATTCTGAGAAATGACTTGCAGGTACACGAGAACAGTTTTCTAACAAAGGAATTATCGAGAGTTATTTTTTCAGCATCGTAAATTTCACAGAAGGATTATCTAATTTTGACGACTTGCATATATCGCATCAAGCGAGTGAATAACAATGGGTTATGAAGAACGTGAGCCAATTGAGG
>CAZMBV010000106.1:1237-8999 GCA_964564335.1 uncultured archaeon | reverse complement strand
TATCTGAACTCGGCACCATCAGAGAGTGCTCGGTCCCTCATGAGTTCTTGGCATTTATCTTCATCAAAAAGGTAGGAGTTGCCAAGAAGTGTCCTGTCTACGATGACGTTGGATCCAGTATCAAGGCTCTCTCCGATGATTGATGTGTATTTGTTACCGATGTATTCAGAATTGGGTCTGACTCTGAGGAAATTCAGTGCCTTGTCAGTGACCAGTTCGCCCATGAGAGAATCAGTCACTCTTTTGCGCTTCTCGAGTACTAGGGTCTTCAGTCCATACTTTGAGGTTCGTTCTGCAGTCATGAGCCCTGCTGGACCAGTTCCAGCTACAATTACATCGTAGACCATGGTAAAACCACCCATTGTGATAGGGTCCAACTCAAGTTGGGGTGTCTATAATCCTTTCTCTGGGGTGGTGAATTTAAAAATACGTACCGTTGGTAACATATAATACAAGGCCCCATTAATGAATTACTCCAGAAGTGTTTTCTATGAGAGCTAAATCGGTCGGGTACACTGTATACATGGTCCTATCAATCATGGTAAGTTTGACAATTGCAGCAATACCTGCAATCATTCTATTTGCCTATGTCATGCAAAATGTAACGACCTTTCTCAATAATTTAGGATGGCCTTTTGTAACAATCTATGATATTGCCTATCCACACCTTACAACCCTCTTTCACCCGTTCATTGTAGATTACTTCTGGCTCTTTGTGCTCTTTGTGCCACTAGGGTTGACATGCTATGGTGTCTTTCTTGGCTGTCTTTTAGGAATGTTCAGACTCTCTAGAAGGGGAATTCCTTTCCTCGAAGATGGCTACTACGATTCAGAAAGCGAAGCTTGGTTGCTATACGAATACTATGAGATCTATTACGTCTTGTTCCCATATTTTGCTGGCTTCTTCTCGGTTTTTCTTGATACCAAACCGCGGCATCAGGCATTCGGATGCAAGGTTGGAGCAAACACAATTGTTGGTAATGGTAGGTTGTTTAATCCAGAGCGTACAATAATCGGGGACAATTGCTTCTTCGGGTATGATGCGATACTCAGCGGTCATGTGTACGAGAGTAGACGACTTTACCTCAAGACTGTGAAACTTGGAAACAATGTCACTGTAGGAGCCAATGCTGTAGTCCTACCTGGTGCAGACATTGGTGACAACGTCATTGTTGGTGCAAACACTGTCGTTCCAAAGGATACTACCATTCCACCTAATACAATCTGGGTCCATGGAAAAGCAATCCCAAGAAAACCAAAGAGTGAAGCTGAGACTCTTCATCAACCAATTAGTGGACCTCCTGCACTCGATTCTGAAGATGAAGTAGATATTCCAGAGAATGGAGAACGGTTATAGAACCTGTTCTCAGAAAAGGTGCTATCCTTGCGATTGCTGATGTTTCATGCAGAGAGTTTCTGGTATCGGTTAAATGAGTCTGAAGAAAAACCTACTCAAATTGGAGAGTCACTACTTGTTTGGATTCATTCAGAAGAATCAGATGAGGATGATAGAAGTGGTGTTCTTCGAAAGATGGTCAAAAATATTCGTTGGCTTTCAAAGAAAATTGAGTGCGAGACCGTGGTGCTTCACTCATTCGCCCATCTGGATGATAGCAAAGCTGATCCTGCCTTTGCTGATGACCTTATAGAAGAAGTTGCTTCCAAATTATGTGAAAGGGAATTCAATGTTCATATTGTGCCCTTTGGACATTTCTATGAGTTCAATCTTCACGTAAAAGGTCCTTCATTAGCAAAGGTCTTCAAGAAGATTGATTGAGTCCTGTAAAAAAGGGGGGAATGGTCATGTACCGCTCATGACCATTACTAAGTGTCCAATTATTCCTATAATTCTGAATAACACAGTTACTATCTCCGGAATGAGACTCTGTAAACTTCAGTTCTTACATCTGACTTGAGTTTGTGGAGCTTTTCCAGATCTATTCCAGCACTGTTCTTTTTCATTAGTTTTGCGAAAGCCATTACTTTACACCTATTAATAATTGGACATCATTTGCATATAAACTTTGCCAAAACTTAGGCCGATATTTAGGCAAATATAACTGGAAATATATGCCATTAATTAATGGTATTAAATCATAATTTATCATGCCATTAATTAACGGTAAAATATATATGGTTCAATTGCCAAAGTATAAGTAGTATTCACTCAGATATTGTGAGTGATTTGGTGATGAAATAATGTCCCTGAATGCTTCGTTGGACCCCCTTGATAAGAAAATAATTCGTGCTTTAGAAGAACATGGAGCAAAAGTATCTACTCGGGAACTAAGCGAACTTCTGGGTAAATCAGATCGTACTATTAGATACCGCATTTCGAAGATGAAGGAATCGGGATTTGTCTGCAAAGCGAAGGTGCGGACGCATGAAAGGAAACTTGGTCTTGCAGAATATGTTCTTGTTGTATCAAGTTCAACAGCTAATGAATCAACATTGAAGAAGATTATCGAAGAGGTTCCTATGTTCTACTTCCACGCTCAGACTTATGGAAAGTATGAAGGCTATCTAATATACATGGTTTATCCTCTTGGTAATCATCAAGTCGTTCAGGATGTAGCCTCAGAGTTGAGGAAACGGGGATTGATTGAAGATTACATTCTCTTTGATGTTGTAGATTACTCAAGCAAGGAAGTGGACCTATCAAAACTCGAAACTTGGAATTGGGAAAAATGGTCAAAGATGCTTCCTAAGATAATGGTTAAATCTAAGGAACTCAAACTGGATCTGGACGAGTCCCAGGAATTAGTAAGTTTTGATTTCAACGATACATTAATTCTTGGACACATGGTCGAGAATCCTGATATCACGTTGAGAGAATTGGGAAAGATTTTGGGTCTCTCCCAGCCGCAAGTTCATAGTCGGATTAAGCGACTTGAAGAATCTGGAATCATTAAAGGGTATAAACTTCACATGAGCCCCTTTGATTCTAAAATGACAATAGCTTGCTTCTTCAAATCAAAGGAAGCAGGGAAGATACTGCTTTGGTTCGACAAACTTCCATTTCCCCATCAAATTACAATGGAGGATAAAACGAGTTACTTCGTCCAAATTACCTTACCATCAAATGATACGAATGAACTCCTCAAAAATCTCCGAATTCTCAGACAATATACAGATGAGATGTTCGTACAGTTCATTTTGGATGCCTCAATGAAAGGATATCGTCATCTAATGAATCTCTTCTGTGAGGAAACTGAGACTTGGCGACTACCGTATGATGAATTCAATGATGTAGTCAATAGGCTCATGTAGGAAGAATCCTAGAATCTTCAGATTTATCAGATGGGTTCTTAACATCTCAGTCGGACATGAAACTGCGATGACCAAACCCAAGTATACTCCTCGAGGTTACCAGACATACATTCTCGATAGAGTGAGTGAGAATCAGGATACTCCTCTTTTACTGGAACTCGATTGTGGACTTGGGAAACGTTTCATCACACACCAAATTGTTGCAGAGAAATTTCCAGATGCTGGAGTTCTCATTGTTGTTCATTCATCTTCCTCGTTGGTTGAAACTGTTGATTATCTCAAAGGTGAGTATGGAGGTCTCGAAGATGACCTCGGGGAACTATCATCAAGGGTTAATTCTGGACGTCGAAGGATGAATCTGAAAGAAAAGCGAGTAATAGTAGCAACACCTCAGGTGCTTGCAACCACATTCCAGAAGGACCCTTCAGTCTTTGACCGTTTCAAGATCGTTCTAATCAACGAAGTAGACACATTGGTACGAAGAGCTGGAGGCCGAACTGCCCTGGTATTCCCTTGGCCAACCCTTCTTATGTATCTCAAAGATAAATGGGTGATTGGAATGAGTGGGACCTTGCGTGATGACCATGCTGTGTTCACAAAGGAACAGGTTGAGATTCGTGACGAGTTAGCAACATTGATAGAATATATACCCGGAGCACAGCTGATCTCAATGGAAGACCTCTATGGGACTGATGTTGAGGACTTTCTTGAACCAACATTTCTCACGGTTAGTACAGTGAATGATTCTAAGATTCGTTCTATTTCGAAGGTTCTTGATGAACTAATTCGAAATACAAGAATGGAGATAATGCACGAACTTGAAGAGGATGGAAATCTTGACATGGTTGATGGTGATTCCAGACGAGTTCACCTACTTCTTGAGCGATTACCTGTAACTGATGAATTGAAAGGTCGATACTCTGGACTACTCATGCTTAGAAAGTATATCTACGCTATGCCACCAAAGCAGTTCCTTCGCATGTTTTACGGTGATTATATCAAACACTATTTCAACGTCAACGAGTTGCGAAAAGCACTTCCAACAATTTCTGCTAAGGTTACTCGAGTCTTGAAGATTGCACTTGAACACAAGAAGACCCTTGTTCTTACATCATACTTAGAGATGGTTTCACAGATACAAGAAGTTCTGGAAAAATCCAACTTATCAGTTCTCACTATTACCGGGAAGACCCGGGATAAGGGGGAAGTACTTCGTTCATTCAGAGAAGACGCAGACAAGCAAGTGCTTGTTATGTCACCTGTAGGAGAACGAGACCTAGATATTCCACATGCAGAGGTCATGGTTGTCTGTGACTCTATTAATACGACGAAGACGATGTATCAGAAATTCAAACGTACACGAGGCGGCCTCGTTATCCTGCTTGCATATTCAGGAACCTCTGAGGAACGTAAAGTAGGTCGTCTAATGGACACTATTCTGAAACGTTACCCTTGGTCCACTGCAATCATGGAGTCTATTGAAGAGAAGCTTGGATAGCCCAGTCATTATGATTATAAGAGTTACAGACTCGTTGGGGGATTGAACCACATTGACTGATGAATCTCAAATCTCAGTGGACAAGCAATTTGGTCTTGGAACTGATATAGTTGAGATTGGACGATTTCGCGAAATAGACCCCGATGCTCCGTTCTTCTCACGGGTCTTTACACGTGATGAGTTAGCATACTGTCGGACATTTGCGGATAATGCACCACACTTTGCTGCTACCTTTGCAGGAAAGGAAGCTGTTCTGAAAGCAATGAACTCTCACATGCAATTATCCGTTTCAGAAATTGAAATCCTGAGAACTTCTGATAGTTCTCCGCTAGTACATCTTGAAGAGAATACAGAAGTTGAAGTACTTGTAAGTTTAGCACATTCTGAACACTATGCTGTAGCTGTGGCCTTAGTGATTCCCAAGTCACAATCAGAGAATGTTGAGATGTTTCGTAAACTACTAAACGAAACCATCCATGAACTACTACCTGAGCAGTGAATTACAATGAAAGAAATCCTTGAGTCTGTAAGGCAAGATCCCTCGTACCTTAATCTATGGAGTGCGTACAAGAAGATACAGGACCTTGACCTACAAGTTCCTGAGGATGATGTGAATGCAGTACGTCTCGCTGTGATTGGTTCAACGACTTTGGAACCATTAGCTGCATGTCTAGATGTAAAGACTAGACTAGAAGGTTTTCATGTGGAAACCTTTGTTGGTGGATTCAATACCTATCGACAAGAAGTTCTCGATAAAGGTTCAGACTTATACAAAATCAGACCTGATGTAGTAGTTCTTTCAATAGACGCATGGTCAATTCTTGATAAGATGTTCCTCGCGAATTTTGTAAGGATGAATGTAAAAGAAAGACTTGCTGTTCAAAAAGAACTAGTTGAAAACGTTCTTTCAGTTACATCTAATTTGGAATCCAATACCTCGGCTCTTATTCTCGTGAATAATTTCGTAATTCCTGTCTTCACACCTTTTGGCATTGTGGATAATAAACAGAAAATTGGTCTGAAACGATTCTTTGAAGGAGCAAATGAAATACTTGCAAAGAAGCTTGAGAACAACTCACGAGTATTTCTTGTGGATCTGGATGCTATAGCGGCATCATTTGGGAAATCTCGCATCACTAATTGGAATACCTGGTATCGCGGCTCAATTCCCTTTGGCGATGACTTTACACCAATTCTTGCTGATGAATACATACGATACATCCTTGCAATGAAAGGACGTGCAAAGAAATGTATTGTCCTAGATTTGGATAACACTTTATGGGGCGGTGTTATTGGTGAGGACGGTATCGAGGGGATAAAGCTAGGCAATACAGCTCCTGGCATTGAATATGTAGAGTTTCAGAGAAGTCTCCTCAGCCTCTACAATCGTGGTATCATTCTTGCAGTCTGTAGTAAGAATAATCCAGATGATGCATTCAAAGTCTTCCGTGAGCATCCATCTCAGGTGCTGAAGGAAGAACACTTTGCTGCAATGCGAATTAATTGGCAGAATAAAGCTGCCAATATGACTGAACTTGCCCAAGAGATCAATATCGGTCTTGATAGTATGGTCTTTTTGGATGATAATCCAATAGAACGCGCTCAAGTAGCACAGGCTCACCCTGAAGTACTAGTTGTAGACATGCCAAAGAATCCCCGTCTATACCGCGAGATGATTGAGAACCTCAATGTATTCGATGTACTTTCTCTTACAAGTGAAGATATGGCTAGAGGCGAAATGTATGTTGGTAAACGTAAGCGTACCGAACTTGAGCAGAGTACGACATCAATCGAAGATTTTCTTAGAACGCTGGAACTTAAGGTTCGAATCAATGAAGTGACTGATTTTGACACTCCACGAGTTGTTCAACTGATTGGTAAAACGAACCAGTTCAACCTCACAACAAGACGATATACAGATGCTGAAGTGCGTGAATTACGAAAATCCAAAGATGCTGCAGTTTACAGTATGGCCGTTCACGACAAATTTGGAGATGAAGGCGTTGTTGGAGTCGCCATTGTAAGAAAGAACGATGGCGATTGGTGGATTGATTCTTTTCTCATGAGTTGTAGAGTAATCGGCAGATCCGTTGAAACTGCATTCTTGGCGAAGATTGTTGCTGATGCAAGGAAAGCAAATGCAACTCGTATCATAGGCGAATATATTCCCACAAAGAAAAATCCTCCTGCTTCTGACCTCTATGAGCGTCATGGATTCGGAATGCCTACGACGTCCGGTGATAACGTGACTACATGGGTTCTAGACCTTGAAGAAAAAACAATTGATGTTCCTGAATGGATTGAATTGACAGAGGAATAATAATGACTGACATCGACGACACAGTACATGATATTCTCTCGAAGGTTCTCATGGTTGAACCGGATGAGATTACTGATGACCTACGACGAAAAGATTTCGAACCTTGGGACTCGATGGCACATCTTATGATTGTCAGTGAGATTGAGAATCAATTAGAGATATTCTTCGAAGATGAAGAAGTCGTAGATATATGGACTGTTGGAGATATCAAGAAGATATTGAAACAGAAGATTGCTTCCCAATCATCTAATGAACCTTAGACAAGACTGAATTAATGCTGATTCATCCATAGTTTCAGGGTTTGTCAGAAACAAAAATTTTCAAAAAGACTCCTTTTGAATGTTGTAGATATACCTATGAACATGTTACTGTTGGTAATGTTCCATTAGATTCAGCAGTTTGGTTCTAAATGACTCTGGCATTTCAGTATCCTCCAACCATGAAGGAATCAACTTTACTCGCTCCGAAACCCAGTCAAAATCGCCGTGCGCTCTAGCTATTCGCAATTCTGTACTTGTAGCCGCTATGTGTGCTTCCAGTACATCAAAATAATTATCCCATACAAGTTTCCTTGAAATAATAAATCCCTTAAGTTTTAGATTTTTCAATTCAACAATCTCGTGAAGAAGTAACCAGGGGTGCTCAAGAACATCATTAATTGTCGTTGTATCTCC
>CAZMBV010000106.1:0-1137 GCA_964564335.1 uncultured archaeon | reverse complement strand
ACTACTTTCTTAGGTCCTTCATGGAAAATTTTCCTCCGTTGATGATACGGACTTGCTCCTGAATGAGCCATTATCTTCACTCCAGGGCCAATACTTGCCCAGTCATGAATCTCGATGAACTCGGGATATTCTCCATCCATCATTACAAGGAATCCCATGTAAACTCCTTTTCCAACCTTTATTCCACATTTTCTATACACACTGGCTCTAAACTGATAGGATGGCGCTATCCATGCTAATATTCTCAGGAACCTTCCAAGGAACTTACCCAACATTCATCTCTCCATATACACGCTGCATCTGTGTCTTCCATATCACTCTTCTCAGATAGTCTGAGAAAACCCAGTTATCAATATCTCCTGTTAGAAGTAAGCAGAAGGAACTATCACCTTTCCACTTGTTGTGTGTTTTCCAGTATTTGACAGCCTGACTTGGCGTTGGACACCAGGCTCCCAATCCCTGCGCATGTTCGACTACTTCTCGAAGACATACAATATACTCAGGTTGCCCCATTCTGATGGGGTGGAGATCAAACATAATAACTCCCCCCTTCTTTGATGCATCTAGTACGGTTTTATTCAAAATCCTTGTAACTTCTTCCGGCCCCATACCCTCTCTATCTATCATGAGATCATCACTCCAAATATTGAGGGGTATGTAGGTAATCTTTGAAGGAGTTCCTTCGACGTCGACTTGAAAGAAGTGAGTCTTCTCTCTATGTTCTGCTTGGTATCCAAATCCGCCATCCCATACGAGATTGTACTTCTCAAGCATTGCAGGCATATCTGGCGTATAATTATCATATGGTGCTCTGAAACCTTCTATTTTGATTCCTAGTTTTCGAAATACTTGAAGACTGAGTGCAAAATCTTCTTCTCGGCTCTTTGAACTAAGTGTAGGATATCTAACATGATTGAATCCATGGGAGGCAACTTCATGTCCCTCTTTCACAATCTCCTTTACGAGTTCGGGTCGCATTCTCGAGATTGAGGCAATTGTAGGAAACGCAAATTTTCCATCTGCCTCCTCAAGTGCTTCAAACATGTTGTGTAGAATTGTCTTGAACGAGGTTCTATGAAGTCGCATCATTTTATACAACTGCTTGGGAGCTCTCATACCCCATCTTTTTGAAAGCTG
>CAZMBV010000105.1:0-9193 GCA_964564335.1 uncultured archaeon | reverse complement strand
GTATTGGTATCCTAATGATCAGCGACATACAGCTCCTTCACATATCTCAAATCATCTGAGCTTTGCAATATTCCATCATGTAGCCATTTTTCCAAAGAAATACTGGATTCAAGTCATAAGCTTAAATGAGCACATGAACATGGAGGGAAAGAAGATGAGCAAAAGCAAGGGGAATGTAATTCCTTTGGTTGAAATCCCTAAGAAGTATGGAGCAGACCTATTCAGAATTTATACAATTTCCGCAGCAGAGCCGGGTACATTGATGGATTGGCGAGAGAAAGATGTACCCTCTATGAGAAATAGAATTCGTCAATTTACTAAAGTGGTAATGAAATATGCGAAGAAGAATCCAAGAGTATATGCCAAGAAAGACAATCCTACAATGGCGACAAGATGGATGTTATCACGTGTTAACTCATTAATTCGAGACTCCACAAATATGTTGGATGATTTCAGACTAAGAGAATATGCGATTCAAGTTTCATCTGAAATGATACGTGCGGTCAATCACTATCTAAATCGAGAGGGCGTTCCAAAAGAAGAAAGTGAAGGAACTATGGCTTATGTCTGTGATAAATGGGTCCGATTAGTAGCACCTATGACTCCGCATATCTGTGAGGAAATGTGGTCTAAAATGGGACATGAAGATTATGTTTCATTAGCATCATGGCCCATACCAGACAAAAAGTTGATTGACAAGAATATCGAAAATGCTCACGAAGTTGTTGAATCTACGATTCGAGATATTAGAGAGATCAAGAAGTTACTGAAAGGGAAGAAAGCTTCGAAAGTCCATATCTACATTGCACCAGAATGGATGTTCAAAGCAATGAGTAGCATTCGCGATGCCAAGTTACCAACAGTTGTCGGTGAGATCATGAAGCATCTAATGGCTGATGAAGACTTCAGAAAACATGGCAAAGCAGTCAAGAATATTGTTGATAGAATTGCAAAAGAAAATGGTCTGTGGGACCATTCAGCTAGTGCAAGTGATGAGATGGAGGCATTGAAGGATGCTACTGGTCACATTGGAAGTGAATTCAATCTAGATGTGGTAGTCCATAGTTCAGAAAAGCCAGGCTATGATCCCCAGAACAAAGCACGTTTTGCATTACCAGGTCGAGTGTCATTATTCTTAGAATAAGAAGAATGCAATTGAAAATTATCAAAATCATGATAACGAGCGCCCAGACAGTACGACTTATAATGATAACATATACTATTTATTTATAATATACATAAAACCGTTATAAGATGTATACCGGGCTTTAGTGAGTAGTGAGTGTGATGCAAGAACTCCAGTTAATCTTAGATTCAGTCATGCTAGTAGCGTTAGTGACGCTATATGGCACTGTGACTTGGAGTCTCATCAGGTACTCAACTCGGGAAATGTATAGGTTTTGGGCCATAGGGTGGGTAATTTACTCTATTGGCGCAATTATGGGAGTGCTATTATCTTCAAGTGCACTGATAATCACTGACGTCTTCGCAATATCAGGAATGTTTGTTGGAGCAACTCTTATTCAGGATGGGACACGGGGAAGGAAGATATCAAGAAAGAGAATCAGAGTGTATGCTACTGGAGTGGTTCTTTTCTTCACCTGGTTAATTGTGGGTCTCTTGTTTTCATTTCCGTTCTATTATGTTTTCATCCCACTGGGATTACATATTGCATACGTTTGTTTTCTTTCAGCAAAGACTGTGTACGAGATGCAGGAACCAATGGGGCAACCAAAAATCTGGCTCCTTTCTGGTTTAATAACTTGGGGAGTTTCATGGATTCTTTTCCCCTTCTTGGCTCCAATACCTGAGCTCTATTTTGTATTCATGCTTATTCAAGCAGTCGGGATTGTTGTTTCAGGAGCTTCGATGTTAACACTCTTCATGATGACTGTAACAAAAGACCTTGAGAGGCAATACAAAGTCACTCAAATTATGTCCAGTCTTGTTCAACATGATATCCGTAATTATATCCAGGTAGCCAAGCTCGCGTTAGAACTAACAGAAAATTCGGGTATGGTTGATAATCACTGGATTGATGTAGCATCCGCATCTCTTGAAGGGGCAAGAAATTTTGTTGACGAAATGCGAAACATAGCAATATCACTGACTCAAGCTCAAATAGAATCTAAACCAGAACAATTACTTGAACTTGTAAACTCTATCAAGGAACGAGTAATCAAAGAATATTCAATAGAACCAGATCAAATCAAGGTCCAAATTTCAGAAGACATAACAGTTGATATATGCTCCTTGGCCAAGGAGTTACTCTGGAATATATTTGACAACGCATTCAAACATGATAGTGAAATACTTCTGGTAAATGGATCGAATGCGAGTAATCCACGAGTTGTTTTAACGATAAGTGATCGGGCTGGCGGCCTTACAAGCACTATCAGAGATTATCTAAACAATCCCAATTCTCTGACAGAGCAAGTTCCATCAGGATTGGGGCTTGGTATTGTTTTAATCCAAGGACTTGCGACGATGTGTAGAGCTGGTCTTCATGTTGAAGATTACGTGGAAGATTCGAAATCTATTGGGACCACATACATTCTGAACTTTCAAGGTGCTCATTGATTACTTGATCATGGGATCAGGTAATTGTAGGCTCTCATGAACCTTGTCCTCAAAGATCTGTTTTGCTGCATCCATCAGACTCTTTTCAATCCCTGCTATGTTATTGTTTGTAGCAACCACCATGTTCACCTTGGTGATGATTCCTTTCTCATCAGTCCAATAGTGATGAAGAAGAGTTCCTCTAGGAGCTTCAACACACCCAACACCATCGCCCTTCTTTGGTTCTACATCAGATAGCTTGACATCCTTGCTAACAATATCGGGATCTTTCAATAGACCTTCAATCTCTTCAATTGCTTGAACAAGCTCTATGATTCTTGCCCAATGATAGGCAAAAGTTGCGTGAATTGGTCGACCTAAAGCGTCACGCATCTCCTGAAGAGCTTCTTGAGCGATTGGTGTTGCCATTTTATCAGCAACATTGCATCGTGCAAGTGAGTTAGCTCGCCAGATACCCTTAGGATAACCATCGGGTTTGTAATAGATGTGAGTCGCGTAACTGTGGTTAGGTACATACTCTCCATAATACTTGCGATAGTCCTTAGGTTTGAAGTCCGCAACAATCTTGCCTGTTGGATCCATAACTCTCAGGTTACCGTCGTAAATCTCAAGGTTACCCTTGTCATGCATACCTAGGTAATAAGTTGGGGTAACTGCCAGTTTTGTAATCGGGTCCCAGTAGTCTTGAACTACTTTCTTTGCCAGTGTTACCGTTGCGAGTGTCTGTTCCTTTGCCTTTTCAAAACGCTTGAGAAATTCATCTCGCTTCTCCTCAGAGAAGGGATTCAACATTCCACCAGGAGTTGATGTGACTGGGTGAATTGCTTTCCCACCAACTGCAGCTGCAAGTTCTTGGCCAAACTGCATCACTTCAAGAGCCATCTTTCCAACATCAGGTAATGCTTTGATGATGGCTACAACATTTCGCAGAGCCGGGTCTCCCAGAGGGCCAGCAAGAAAATCCGGAGCCGCTAAAGCAAAGAAATGCAGTGCATGGCTGCTATACTGTTTGGCATTGATGAGTAGACGTCGCAGTTTAACTGCCGCAGGAGGTGGTGTGATATCCCATGCGGCTTCAACAGCCTTAGTTGCAGCAAGATGATGAGGCTCTGGGCAGATACCACAGATTCGAGGTGCAATCCTTGGAGCTTCTTCGGCAAAACGACCTTCAAGAAACTTCTCGAAGAATCGTGTTGATGATACATTGAATTGAACATCCTTGACCTTTCCTGCTTTTGTAAGCTTGACAGTGAGTTCGCCATGACCCTCGAGTCTGGTCACCGGTGCAATCCGAATGGTCTTCTCATCTCTACTCATTTCTTGGCTTCACTCCTTTGTTTGCCTCGAATCTTTGAGAGATACGAAGATGCATAGTCTGTGAAATAGAAAGACCCTATAGGATCCGGAAATGCCGCTTTCAATTCATCCGGAGACATATCAGCTATCGCGCCTAGAGCAGAAATGACCTTAGCTCCGTGGTCCTTGATTTTTGGAGGTGGACCAAAGCATCCTTTGCAAGGGGTATTGACGGTGGGACATTGAGCTCCGCAGAGACCAATGGTAGCAAATCCAAGACAAAGGTACCCCTGATCAAGAATACAGATTCCAGGTTCAATTTTTCCTTCATGGGTCCGCTTGAATTTCTTAATGATCTTCTCTTTACGCTCCATGGGACATTGGTCACATACTGTCTTGTTAGGTAAATCATATGGTTTTCCTGTAAGGAGTGCTGTCAGAGCCTCTGCAGTATTGTCACTTGTTGGAGGGCACCCTGGTAAAATTGCATCCACCTTAACAATTTCTGGATTAGGTATGATATGGTTAGTAAAACCAGGAAGGTTCTCCTCAGGAATCCGAGGGTCAGTAATTGTGTCTGCCTTCATGAATTTTCTATCGAGTAATTCCTCAATTGTCCACTGATTACCAAGTCCCTGAACACCGCCATAAGCTGAACAGGAACCCCAAGCAATCAATACCTTACTTTTTTCTCGCACTACTTTGAGAAGATGTTCATCTTCCTTTGTTCGGCAGCTTCCTTCGACAAAACCAAAATGGATTGAGCTATTTGGCATTGCTTCCAGGTCTGCAAGTTTGTAATCCACCACTGCGGGCCAATATACAATATCTAGCTCGGGTAAGACATCGAGAAGTCTCAAATGCAAGTCCACAAGGGACTGGTCACAACCCCAACATGAACTTAACTGCACTAATGCTATTCGCTTGACCATAATCAATCACCGACCTTTACTGGATTTGGACCCAATTTCTTGATTCGCTCCACCATGTTGGTAATCCCTTCAGCAAAAACATCACCCTCTGCTGCAGAAGCCCATTGGAGATGAACTCGTCGTACATCAAAACCAGCCTCATCCAAAAGATTCTCTAGCAATGCAAAGCGCGACCGCATTTTCAGGTTTCCACTTGTGTAATGGCAATCTCCCGGATGACATCCAGAGATGAGTACACCATCAGCACCTTGATAGAGGGCATCGAGAATGAATGAGATGTCAATTCTTCCTGTGCAGTTGACCCGGATGATTCGTACATTCGGAGGCATCTGCATGCGAGAAGTCCCTGCTAAATCTGCTCCTGCATATGAGCACCAGTTGCAACAAAACGCCACAATACGTGGTTCAAAAGAATTCTTCGTAGCCTTGGATTTTGCCTTAGTAGTGACTTTGGATTTGGGACTTGTTGAGGACAAGCACGGACCTCCATTGATATTTCGAGGCGTTAAGTTCGATGCTATTAAGCTTCCGTAGCAAGAGTCTGAATCTTTCAGTCAGACCTTATTCATTGTGAATCCGATTCGATGGTGCATTCTTTGCTCTTGCACCGTAACCAGTGCTGAAATTCTGATTCGGAATGTCAATTACAGCATCTTGAGGAACATTTATGATATAATTAGGAGAGAGAAAAGAACAGCACCAATGGTGGGATTACAGTGATAGTCGCATTCATTATGGCAAAGGTAGAATCGACGAAGTCGCGTAGTATTTTGGAAGAGATTCGTTCTCTTGATGAGGTCGAAGAAGCATATCTTATCTACGGAGCCTATGATCTTCTAATCAAGTGTGTCTTCAAGACTCCAGAGAAATTAAGTTCCTTTGTAGTCAACGAACTTCGTAAGGTCGAAGGTATTAAGGATACCATAACGAACGTGTGCGCATCTTGTGATTAGATATCTTCAAGCCCAAGACGTTTGAGCGTTTCTTTCAGGGGTAATCCAGTTTCTTGGTTCCAACCTCTGACATCATAATATTCTGTGAGCATTATATCAAGTTCTACAACTTCCCCAGCAGATGGCCCAATGGGTGCTTTTTCGTTTGTTAGACGGTCAGGAAGACAATCATCTTTACGTGTGATCCCAAATCTAGCATTGAACAATCGATTGAGGTTCACAATACGCTCTCCAATCTCCTGGAGTTGGAGTCCCGTAAGATTCAACCCATTATGCACCTTTAAGGCGAGTGCAATATCATCATAATAGAACTCAGGAGGCATCTGTGTACCATACTTGCAGAGACCGACACTCTCCACCATGACCATGAAATCTTCACATTCTTTGACCATGATGCCTTTGTATTTCGGATTTAGCCGGTCTGCCATTTCAGGCAGATATTCCTCTCCAAAGCGTTTCTTAATATCTTCATCAAAGCCAGCTTCATCAAGGACTGGGAATGCGTATAGATGGTCAGCACCTCGAGCTGCAGTCACAGCTGCAAGGCCCATGGATTTCTGTGCTCGTGGTTCCTGCCCGGCAATTTCTTGTTTCTTCACCGTCATGACAAACTTGTCAGTACCCCGGCCGATTTGTTTTGCAGCTAAAGCACTACCATCAGCTAAAATATCGCCAAATCCTTCACGAAGCGCGATCATCTTTGTAAGCTTGACGATAGTTTCTGCATTCCCCCAACTCAGGTCGATTCCACCGGTGTCCTCTGCAGTTAGGAGACCTTCATCCCACGCTTCCATTGCCCACGAAATTGTACCTCCTAAAGAGATTGTATCCAGTCCATATTGATTCGCCAGATGGTGTCCAAAGAGAACAGATTCCAAGTTATCATTTCCACATCGAGACCCCATTGAGGATTGGGTCTCAAATTCAGGTGCACCTCCTTCAAAGGCATAGGGACCATTTCTTACTGCGGTGTATCTACCACATCTTTGTAGGCAGGAGTAATCGGCTCTAGCCTTTACAAGGTACTTTTCATTGATAGCATCACCACTGATTTTCGAATAACCATCGAAAACGCCTTGCTTCATATTATAACTGGGAAGTCTTCCAATATGCTGCATCAGTTCCACAAGACTAGTTGTCCCGTATTTCACGCGGCCAGGAGTAAAGGGATTCGCCATCATTCGTTCATAGAAGATATCCATTTGTTTGAGGTAATTCTTTGGATCTGCAACTTCCAACTTTCCAGTTCCTTTGACAGCAACCGCCTTCAACTTCTTTGAACCCATGACTGCGCCTAGACCAGATCTTGCAGATGCTCGGTCTCGATCATTCATAACTGCAGCAAAACGAACCAGATTCTCTCCAGCTTGCCCAATTGAAAGGGTTCTGAATTTTCTATTATGCCCCTTGCGCAGGATATCATCGGTTTCGAAGACATCCTTGCTCCATAAGTGTGAAGCATCAATGAGCTCGACTTTTGAGTCTTCAATATTCAAGTAAACAGGATCAGATGATGCCCCAGTGAACATTATTGCATCATATCCCGCAAACTTCAGCTCTGCACCAAAGAAACCAGCTGCATGACTCTCACCCCATACGCCTGTGAGAGGTGATAGTGCAGCTACAACATGTCTTGAAGCTTGAGGGAACATAGATCCTGTGAGCGTGCCTGTTGCAATTCCAAGGACATTCTTCTCACTAAGTGGGTCAGTTCCTGCAGGAATCATATCGTATAGGACTTTAGAGAGGTATCCCGCGCCGAGGAGGTATTTGTTCAACAGTTCTTCATCAATGGGTCTCTTCTCGATGTTCCCCTTGGTCATATCGACCCAGAGAATCTCACCACCCAGACCATGTATCATTTCTCAGCCTCCTTATCATAGAGAACATCTTTGTGTTCCTCATGAAGCGCCATCATTCGCCCATCTTTATCGCGTTCTGCTAATTCCGCAGTAGTCGTTATGAAGAGCGCATCTGCGGGACATCTATCAACACACTGCCCGCATTGAATGCACTTGATTGCTTTACCTGTATCAGGGTGGATGTGAATAGCATTATACGGGCATGCGGCAACACACGCACCAGTACCATTGCACTTTCTATTATTCACAATTACAATTCCCTTCGAAGTTCTACTCAATGCGCCTTCGGGACATGCTGCAATACAGGGGGCATCTTCACAATTTCTACAGAATAAGGGAAAATCAAGAGCAGGTTCAACCCGGACTACTCGAACTCTTGATCGGGTTGGGCCAATCACCTTGGAGTAGTACATACTGCATACATTTACACAAATCATACAACCTGAGCAAACAACGGGGTCTCCAAATACAAATTTGAGTTCAGTCATGAATCAATCTCCCAATGGTTTATTTCCACTCCCCATAGCCTGGAATTTTCCATGACCCGGCTTGACCAATATCTTTCCAGCTTCGTAGACCTTTATGCCGTGGACAAAGGTCATTTGTGGAGCACCCATCATAGTCATCCCCTCATATAGAGTCCACCCACATTTTGAAAACATCATATCCGCAGTAATCTTCTCTTCTTTCGTGGGATCAATAATGACAAAATCTGCATCAGATCCAATTCTAATTACACCTTTCTTTGGATAGAGCCCGAATAAACGTGCAGGATTTCGGGAACCCACTCTGAGTAATCGTGAGAATGATAGTCGACCTTTATTGATCCCTTCAGAGAGAAGGACCCTAAGAATCATTTGGATTCCATCAACACCAGACCATGCTTGCCGAATATCTTCATTTCCAGCATCTTTTTTCTCAATAGGGCAAGGTGCATGATCACTAACTGTAATGTCAATCATTCCTCGCAGAAGAGCGGACCATAACGCCGCTTTGTCCTGCTTGGACCTTAGTGGTGGATTCATCTTACTTTTGGGTCCCAGACGATTCATCTCATCTCTGTGGAACATTAGATGATGCGGACAGACCTCGGTTGTCACCATTACACCTCGCATTTTGCCGCGTTCTATTTCATTCATCCCTTCACGAGTTGTGACATGGGCAATGTGCAGATGACCTCCGGTCTGAGCTGCAATAGAGATGTTTTGTCTAATAGCAAGTTGCTCTGCTATATTTGGACGCGCCAGTGAATGGCTGATTGGAGCATCCCACTCACCGTCCATATCCTTCTGGAACTCATCAAGTATTCCCTGATCCTCAGAATGAATAGTAACATGCCCACCTATCTCTGAAACCTCACTAAGACATTTTGTGATGACTCCAGTATTTGCTTCATAGGGTGCACACGTGAAGGCTTTGAAGGCAGCCACGCCTTTCTCAACCAAAGAGGGTATGTTAGAAACGTTTTGAGCATTCATCATTCCTGCATTGAAGGCAAAATCGACAACGGAATTAGATTCTCCAGTCACGATTCGCTCATCAACGATATTTACAGTGTCTACCTGATTTG
>CAZMBV010000104.1:0-9381 GCA_964564335.1 uncultured archaeon | reverse complement strand
GTGGTACTCAAAGAGATCTCGTAGATGCTCCATATTCACTGATGTCATCCTAATCATTAGAAAACAGTTCATATATTCCTATATAGATGCCGTCTTTGCATAAATGCAGTTCATCCGATCAAATACTTCCTACTTACGCGAATTACCGCTATTACTATTTCGAATTTCCTCAAAAACAATAGCTCTCACTTTTTGTTAGAGATACACTTAGTCCAGATAGTAAGAAGCAATGAGAACAAAAGATATGATGGCCATTTGTTAAGTTCGTCTTATGCTCCCTTCTGACTAATGAACATCAGACCATATTTTTCCATTTCTAATGAAGTAGAGTGATACTAGAAGGCTTCTAATACCGAAATAACCGTCTGATATAAAAGTAATAATTTATATGGTAATATTTTACTATATTACCATAGGAAGAGAGCTAGCATTGGAGGATGACGTTAACGAGGACTACACAATGGAAAAAACATCGAACTCCCCTCCTGTAAAAGAGAACATGACCATAACTCCAGTTGCACTAAGAACTGAGGTGACCAAGGCTCTTGTTGCTGGATCTGGATCTGTTGGCAAGACCACTCTTGTACGAGTGTTAAAGGATTGTAAATCGCTCAACCAGTCAAACCACATACAAGAGTATCATAGGACACCATTCATTGAACTTGAAACGGTTAAGGTAGAACGAGTCGGTGGAACCGGATCTAGTGGCATCTTTTTACTGGTTGATGTTGCGGGACAATTAGACTTGCCCATTCATGCATTACGAGACTTCAGTAGACTTGCTTTGGGGAGTGTTGAGCTCGTCTTCTTGGTATTTTCTGCTGAGAATGTACAATCTTTGCTTGACCTGAAGGATTGGGTCGCTTTGATTAAGACCCAATACAAAGAAATTCCAGGTAAAACGCTGAGATTTGTGTTGATACAGAATAAGTGTGACTTGGGGAGTCGCATTGATTCAGAGCTTGTTTCAGCATTTTTAGCATCCGAGCCAATGGTCTCAATATATTTTGAAGTCAGTTGCATGAGCGGTGAAGGGATTCCGGAACTACAATCTTGGCTAGTGGAGAATGTATCATAGGTGTAAACGAGGAGATAAAGAATAGATGACCATAGCACATACCATTACTGAATTCAAATGCAGGGTCTGTGGCGAACCACTAAAGTTCGACATAGAGGATTCTTCTGCATTCATATCAAAATCTGAACATGAAGATTTCTTTGGGATGAAGCTGACTACATATCGTGTTGCTCACGACTCAACAGAAGAGCGTCATGTCAATACGATTATCGTGGATCATGCAGGATTTTTCAGAGGCCATAGAGATGCGTATACTGAGCCTCTTGATGACATCCGCCCCGCTCTTGATAGGAACTACTGGGTCTTCCACGAGGAGAGTCCCACAATCGAGAAGACAGAGAACGTTCGACTAGCGCTTCTCATAAGTAGAGCAGACCGGTGGATAGTTGATGTCGTCTGTCCGAGTAACCTGAATGCATCAGAGATTGCTACGCTTATGGTAGATCGAGTTGAAGAGGCTCAGCGTGTCTACAATACTATTCCGCAACCTATGGAGACACGTGTTGCTGACATGGATATTCGCGCATGGACCTCCGATGCACGGGTTCTATGCGTCAGCTTTACCAATGGTTCACTGATGTCCACAATTAACTCCCTGGCAGACCATATCGTGACTGAGAATGAGAATTCTATAGTTCCAAGACGCAGGATGCTCAGTGTGATCTTCAAGATTCTCGAGACGGACCCTAATTTATCACCGTCTATGCTTTCACGTATCATGAATGAGGATATGTTATTCGCAAAACTTCATACACCGTATGAAGAGAGAATATCGAGTATTGTTGAGAGGACAGCTGCAAGATATCCCATTGCTGGGGAGATCTTAGGTCCACTATTGCGGGGTTATACTACCCTGGTGGATGTTCTTGAGGGCAACTTAAGTTCGAAGTATAACGATATTTTCGAACTGATTGATTTTGTAAATCGGAGACGAATCTTGGCTTAGAAGAAGTGATTACGATGTTGTCAACAATTGGCGCGTGGCGGGAAATTATTGGATTGCTCAGTTCAAAAGATCGAGCAAAAGAAGTACGTGAATATCATCAAGCACTCGCAGTCAATGCATTGAGAAGCGAGGGTTGGTTTGATCTCATGAGAATCCCACAGACGGTTCAGGATATCATGGACCATTTTGGATATACTGATTTTACGTATCTCATGAGGTTTCTAGACGCTTTTGTATTAGATGAGATTTTGGTCAGAGAAAATGAGACCTACCGGACTAATGGTCTCATTGGTGAATTTCCTGTCAATCCACCTAATGAATTCGGTACTGGAATAGTACAGATACATACTGATGCAGCAGCAGCAATTCCTAATCGATTGAAAGGAATCTATACTACCTTCTCAGATGAGATGAACACTTTCAATTGGGATGATGCATTGCAATTACGAATGTATGAGAAAATTCGAAGAGCTGCATTCAGATACACTGATGCTCTCAAGAGGTCAGGTAATTTCCTTGATATTGGATGTGGTAATGGAATTGAAACAGCAGCAATCTGGGGGTATTTCTACAAGAAGGGTGTATTCGACTCGGACAGGTATGTAAAGATATATGCGTTGGAGTTCGATGAAAATCTCTTACAGATTGCAAAGGAAGAATTTGTTATTTCCGCAGCCCGTTTACTCGATGTAGACCGCAGTGTTATCGAAGCTCTTGAGGAACATCATCCTATCTTTGTTCAGGGGACTGCTGAGGAGTTGCCCTTCGAAGACGAGTTCTTTGACATGGTCTATACATCTCAAGTCATTCACTGGTGTGATGCTAAGAGGGCAACTCAGGACATTATGAGAGTTCTCAAATCTGGTGGCCTATTCTTTGGTACTGAAGCATTTTCGCCATTCCTTGATTCATATATCGAGTTATTCATTCAGCTCAATGAAGGAGCATACGGTGCCATCAAGAAGGAAGATTTCTTCCAATGGGTCACAGAAGCTGGAGCTACTTCAGCAAAATCAGTAACTCCTGCAGGGGTATTCAAGGTTCTGAAATCCTAAGAATCCATCCGATTTGAACATATCACCTCTCCGTTATCCTTAAAGCCTACCAAACAATGAAGAGTTTGGAGAGGGATATTGAGTCCAACAAGTCAACCTGATTTAATACAAATGCATTCTTCTGTGCCACTATTCACTGGATCATCATATGACGGACTATACATAATTGGATTTCTCTGGGGATTCATCCTGCAGCTACTCACATACATCTTTCACTTTGCCTTTGATATTTTTCAGTGGTTACTTCTTACACTACTTGCAGGTGTGTTACTACAATACCTCTACAACTTTTGGAAAAGACGACGGTTTCGCAATCCAGTAGTTAACGCTGAACTCATTGCTATGTTTGAAGATGTTCAAGATCGACTTGGAACAGGTCACAACATTGAGATCTGGTGCCGTCGCATCGACAGGAGTATCTTCCTATCAACAGTAAATCCCGTCTTCAAAGCTATTCTTCTTTCTGAGAGTACCATTGCTGACCTTCTTGACAAAAAGGAGAAAGGCAAAGTCGTTATTGCAAGAGAAATACTCATGATGAAACGAATCAATCCCAATATTGGATCGCTTATTGGAGTACTCATTTTCACATTTTTTGCCTTCGCTGAGAATCTGTTCTTCTTTGAATCAATTGGTGAAATTATCTTCTCATTTGGACCAATAATTTTGGCTGGTTCTATTGTTGCAGTACTTCTACTTGTTATCTTGGGAATGTTCATCCTATCCCGAAAACAAGGCAACATTGACAAAATCGTTGGGGAGATTTTTGGATTTGCACCTGATGCTGCGATGGTTGAAGTGGTCACTGGCGTCAATATTCCCGATGAAATTCTTTTCCAAGTCAAGCAGGATAAAGAAGAAAGAAAACCTAACAGACGAAGTGCGGCACTGAGAACAAGTGCATTAGCAGCTATCATTGCATTTGCGATATCTTATGTTATCATGTTCATTTTCATGTCCGGATCAAGCATATTCTATATCTTTGCAACTGTAATGTCTACTGTGTTAGCTTTTGGAGCATTCATGATCACTTTCATGACCAGAATAATGTGGCCTCTATTCCGACCTGGTCCAAGGAGTACAGAATGGGATATTCAGGTACCGTTTGCAAGTGATTTGCAGAGTTATTTGAGGAAATTCGTAGGTCTGGAATCCATAGAAGTGCGAGGAATAAAGCCGCCTGCAGATGAGATGTATGGTCTCATTGTCTTGAAGTTGAATGAAAAGTTTGAGGAAGAAGTCATCGAGGCAATATATCCATCAATGCTAGAAGATATACATGAGGTAGATCTAGCAGGTCCCCTTATTCTCTCTGAAATCCGTCGTAAAGAGATTGAGAAGAAACATAACAGGATCAGTTACAGTTTCTTAGGAATTGCTATTCCCGTCCTTGCTATTGGGATGATCTATGCGCTCCTTAACATTAGATTCCCTGACTTCTTCATAGTTTTCTTCCAAATATTCGCCATCTATATCATCATGACTATGATTCCAGCTATTGTTATGACATATTGGACGAGAAGGGAAGAGATCAAGTCTGATGCAGATATTGCAGTCACCTGCACTCGATTTAGAGAGACTCTCAAGACCCTTATTGATAATCACCACACCCTTCCTTACGGGAAGACCTCGTATAGGACTCGACTCGAACGTATTGACAAGTATCTTGGGCTGGATTTGAATACTGAACTCTCATAGTATGAAACATCTGAAAATGCCTATATACCAAAATCGTGTGAAAAAATTTGCCAGATGAACTAGTGTGTATACAATATCAAGGGAGTTTTGCACTGCAGACAGTGTTGACTGACATCGTTCTGTCAACGGCTGCATGTATACACCTGCTGGCCGAATTCTGAAAACTACCCATGTCAAACTAGTTGACTCTGTAAATGGCAACTTCTACGAATTGTGTGCGCTCTTTTCTATCTGTGAGGAGGTTAGAAAATGACAACTGACAAACGAACAATTCAGGAAATTAACGAAAAGATTAGAGACGGTAGCGTGTGCGTGGTAACTGCCGCCCAGATGACACAGATCGTGGCTGAGACGGGTCCTGAAGATGCTATGCATGAAGTGGATGTGGTTACTACAGGTACATTTGGTGCAATGTGCTCCTCCGGAGTGTGGATGAACTTCGGACATGCAGAACCTCCTATGAAAATGTCAAAGGTATGGTTGAATGATGTTGAAGCTTATACTGCGGTTGCAGCAGTAGATGCGTATCTTGGGGCGACTCAACCTTCTATCTCGCAGGGAATCGAATATGGAGGTGGTCATGTTATTGAGGACCTCATTCGTAGAAAAACGGTCAATCTGAGAGCAAAGGGAACTTGTACAGACTGCTATCCAAACCGTGAACTCTCTGTAGAGATTGGGATAGATGAGTTGAATCAGGCTGTCATGTCCAATCCTCGAAATTGCTACGAGCGATACGGAGTGGCAACTAACTCATCAGAGAGGTCTCTCAATACGTACATGGGAAAATTGCTCCCAGAATTTGAAAACGCCACCTTCTCTGGTGCAGGTGAGCTCTCACCTATAGTGAATGACCCTCAGTTCCGCACCATTGGTATTGGAACACGTATTCTTCTCGGTGGAGGCGTGGGGTATGTGATTGGGAGTGGTACTCAGCATAGTCCGACGACTGGATTTGGTACCCTAATGGTTCAGGGTGACCTGAAGAGGATGAGTCCTACCCTAATCCGCGGGGCAACAATGACTGGATACGGTCCTACACTGTATGTTGGAGTTGGTGTTCCAATTCCGATCATCAACGCTGAAGTAGCAAAGAGCGCTGGTGTTTCTGATTCGGACATTACTACAAGTGTCTATGATTATGCAGTTCCATCAAGAGACCGCCCAGTACTTGCCTCCGTTACGTATGAGGAGCTTAAGTCTGGAATGATTGAGGTCAATAGAAGAGAAGTACGTACATCTCCCCTTTCCAGTTTCAAAGTCGCTCAAGACATTGCAATGCAGCTGAAGGACTTGATTGTGAAGAGAGAATTCTTCCTCACTGAAGCAGTCACTCCTCTTTCTTCCAAAGGAACTGCATATCCGTTGAGACCGAAGGAGGTCTCTGGTCCCACTACAATTGTATCTACTGTTTCAGATCAGTTCATGCATAGGGACTCGGAGTTGTGTATCCACTGTGGGCTCTGCATCCCGTACTGTAAGGCTGGTGTATTTCAGCAAGACAGTAATTGGGTCGTGACTGATGATCAACATCTATGTGTAGAATGTGGTGAATGTCGTAACGTATGCCCTCAGAGGGCTATCACAGTTCGGAGTTGAGGCGATGACCAATGAAACGACATCATCTACAAATCGGTGAGACCATTGCCACGGTGATTGCACATCCTGAGTATATCCCCGTTGCTGAGAAAGCGGTCCATGAAGCCCGTTTTCAAATTGAGAGCTACATCTCACAACATCCCTATTTTGGAACTAGTCATGAGCCTGTTGAGGTCGGATCTGGTGCCCCTGATATTATCAAGAGGATGGCAGAAGCAAGCCAGCAAGTTGGAGTAGGTCCTATGGCATCTGTAGCTGGAGCAATCGCAGAATACACTGTCAAACAAATGATTGCTGCAGGAGCGTCACATGCTATCTTTGATAATGGTGGAGACATTGCAATGTATTTGGAGTATCCTATTATTGCAGGAATCTACACGGGGTCTCGTGGCCTCAATGGCTTAGGGCTTAGAATAACACAGACAAAGACCATCTTAGGTCTCTGCACTTCATCTGCAACAGTAGGTCACTCCCTGAGTTATGGGAAAACGGATGCTTCTATTATCTATTCAGAGGATGTGATATTAGCAGATGCTGCAGCAACCGCACTTGGGAATGCAGTCTCTCAGAAGGATACTCGCCTCATTGAATCATCTTTGAACAAGATTATGATTGATGGTATCAAGGGCGCGATGGTGACCATTGAGGACACAATTGGGGTATGCGGGCATCTACCCGAGCTTGTTAGGGCAAATGTTGACTTTGAACTGATATCGAAGGGAGGGCTGGTAAATGAGTAAATTACGAGCCTGTATTCTTGGTGCAACTGGAGTGGTAGGACAGCATTTCATTCGAATTCTTGAGAACCATCCTATGTTCGAAGTGGTTATGGTTACAGCATCAACGCACTCATCGGGGATGGAATATGGCAATGCTACCGACTGGACCGTTTCTAGTACAGTTCCTGAGTCTGTGGAGCACTTGAAGGTCACACAAACAAAGCTTCGGGAGATTCTCCAGCAGGATATTGATCTTGTTTTCAGTGCACTCCCCAGCAGTGTTGCATTCGACATTGAATCCGAACTTGCATGTGGAGGACTTCCCATCTTCTCCAACGCTGGCTCACACCGAATGGATAATGATGTACCAATTCTTATTCCTGAGATCAACCCTAATCATCTAGAATTGGTGAAAGAGCAAGACTACGGTAATGGATTCATCGTGGCGAACTCCAATTGTTCCACTTCTGGGCTTGTATTCGGATTAAAACCATTACAGCATTTTGGTATCAAGTCTGTTATTGTATCAACTTACCAGGCAATATCTGGAGCTGGCCGAAAGGGAGTCTCAGCTATGGATATTCTCGGAAATGTCATTCCTTTCATTTCTAATGAGGAAAAGAAGATGGCGTTAGAGACCAAGAAAATCCTCGGAGACCTCAACGATGGCAATGTGAAACCTGCACCATTCGAAGTGAATGCTAGTTGTGCTCGAGTTCCCGTTCAAGATGGACATCTTGAGAGCATTGTTGTTAATCTAGAGGAGTCAGTAGAAATAGATGACATCACTGACATCATGAACAACTTCACGGGAGAACCTCAATCACTGAAACTTCCTACCGCACCAACGAATCCAATCGTTGTCCTGAGCGAATCAGATCGGCCTCAGCCAAAGAGGGACCTCAGCATCAAAAAAGGAGACCTCGGTATGACTGTAAAGATTGGCCGGCTCAGAAAACAGGGGTCTCAATTGAACATGTTTCTCTTGGTCAATAATACGGTTCGTGGCGCTGCAGGCGCATCTGTGCTAAACGCTGAATTCGCTCTGGCAAAGGGGGTGTTTCATTGAAGGTCACGAAATTTGGTGGAGGTTGTCTTCGAACTTATGAGGACTTCATCAGTATAGCGAGAATCCTACAGGAGGCACAACCAGGGTCGATAACTATAGTCGTATCTGCAGTCTTTGGTGTGACTGATCTTCTCCATAATAGCACGAAATTTGCATTGAAGTCAGAGGGAAGTATCCCACTTTCAATAACGAACCTTCAAGCTAAACATCTTGAGATTATTGAACATGCAATAGCTGATCCATCCAATCGGGACCGTGCCCGGAGAACAGTAGAGGAGAAGCTCAAGAAACTCGAACGATTGCTCTATGGAGTAGCGTACATTGGTGAGGTGACTGATTCCATTTGGGCATTGATTTTAAGCCAAGGTGAACGTTTATCCGCGGCAATTCTGGCTGGTGTGTTGAGAGACCAGGGAATTGATGCTGAATCATTAGAGTCTGATAATATTGGTCTTCTGACAGATTGCGTGTTTGAAAATGCTACAGTCAACATTCCTGTATCTAGAGCAAATCTACGAAATCGAATTCTTCCACTTATCGAAGAGAATGTAGTCCCTGTCATCACAGGATTCTTTGGCTGCAATAGCTCAGGTCAACCCACATCGTTTGGTAGGAATGGATCTGATTATAGTGCAGCAATTATTGCTCACTGCTTGGATGCTGCAACTCTGGACATATGGAAAGATGTTGATGGTTTTATGACTGCAGACCCAAAGATTACAGAGAGTGCAGTTCCAATAACTGTCCTCTCATACGATGAGGCAGCTGAATTATCCTACTTTGGTGCAAAGATATTGCATCCAAGAACTGTAGAACCACTTCGTGGATCCGATATAGAGATACGAATCCGAAACATTCGCGAGCCTCACGGATTTTACACAGTGATTCAACCTAATGGTATCGCAAAGAAAGATGTCATCAAGAGTGTAACATGTAGTAATGACATCTCAGTCCTAAAAGTGCATGGTGCTGGAGTTGGATACAAATCAGGTATTATTGGAGAGATTGGCAAGCGGATGTCTGAGAGGCACATCAACATCTATTCAGTCATCACATCACAGACATGCATCAATCTCCTCATTGATTCTAGAGATCTCGTGAGGAGTCGAGAGACCCTTACCCCACTTGTAGGAGGAGTCATTGAGAGAATTGATGTGAGCAACGATGTTGCACTTATTGCAGTGGTTGGTGAAGGAATACTAAGAACCAAGGGTCTT